>NZ_SELU01000001.1:0-229799 GCF_006861605.1 Pseudanabaena sp. UWO310
ATTCTTACCTATTTAGTAATACCAACTTTTGAATAGTTTCAGTGAGTTCCTTTAATTTAAAGGGTTTACTTAAGTAGGCATTAGCACCTGCGGCAAGACAGCGATCGCGATCGCCCGTCATGGCAAGAGCCGTCAAAGCAATAATTGGCATATTCACGAATTGCGGATCGTCACGCAGTCGCTTAATTGTCTCAAATCCGTCCATAACAGGCATTTGGACATCCATTAAAATGATGTCGGGTTGGTGAGCCTTGGTCATCGCGATCGTCTCTACTCCATTCTTAGCAATGAGAAGGCGATATCCTTTCTGCTCTAGATAATCATCAATCATGCTGATATTAGTTTCATTATCTTCAGCAATCAAAATTAAGGGCTGTCTATACTTATTCGTCCCATCATTTATGCGATCGTGGAGCCGATCATACTGCGGGGCTAGCTCATTCCCTTCGTTACTTACCTTCCCACTCAAATTTACATTGAAGGATTGGGGTGACAGGACGAAGGGAATTTCGATCGCAAAGGAACTGCCAACACCTAGTTCGCTAGTCAGCCCCACCGTACCGCCATGAAGTTCCACAATCTGTTTGACTAGAGCTAATCCCAAACCCGTGCCCGTATACTTCCGATTTAAGGCGCTGTCGATCTGGATAAATGGCTGAAAAAGCTTTGGGATATTCTCAGGGGCAATACCAATTCCCGTATCAATCACCACAAAGCGCAAGCGCTCTTGATGGTCTGATTCGCCTTGAGACTCTTGCCTAGTGACTTCTAGCCTAACCTGCCCATATTCAGGGGTAAACTTTACCGCATTATTGAGAAGATTAATTAGGACTTGACGGATTCGCCTTTCGTCCAACAGGACATCAGGTAGATAGAAGGGAACTTGAATATCGATCTGAATATGCTTTTTGAGAGCCTGCTGTTTGATAAAGGCAAGACTGGATTGGCAAAGTTGCTGAATCGAGGTTGAAGTATAGCTTAACTCGATCTGCCCTGCTTCAATCTTGGCAACATCAAGAATATCGTTAATCAATTCCAGTAGATGATAACTACTACGTTCGACAGTTTTTAACGCTGCGATCTGGCGATCATTAACGACCCCAAATATTTCTTCTTGCATAGCTTCAGTCATGCCTAAAATGGCATTGAGAGGAGTCCGCAGTTCGTGACTCATCGTTGCCAAAAATTCATCCTTGAGACGAGTAGCACGCATCAGTTCGGCATTAGTTCTTTCCAATTGCTGTTCATATTCCTTCCTTACTCGCATATCTCGCATGATAAACGAGAAAAATTCTATTTCTTCTTGCTCCGATTTGTGGGAGAGAATCAATTGCGAAACGGGGATCTCCTCTCCTTCAGCATTCAGTAATGCGGTCTCACCAATCCAACTGCCCGTAGCGATCGCATGGGGGATCCCCACCTTTGTCACTAGGGATGCAGCCCATTCGGGGTGACAATCAGAAATTTGAAACTGTAAAGAGTCTTCATGGAGATTGATGCCACATAGACGCTTTAATTGGGCATTTTTCCAAAAGATCATTCCATTCGCATCAGACATGCTGATGTAATCGGTCGAAGCCTCTAAGATGGCAGTTAAGCGATTTTGTTTTTGCTGGAGATATTTGCGATCGCTAATATCTTCCGCCGTACCAATGGTTTGTTTGACCTTGCCATTAGCATCGCGGCTAAATACTGAGTCGCGCACATAGAACCAATGCCATTCACCATTTACATGCCTTATCCGATATTCCGACTCGATAATTTCGCCATCCTGAGCAGCAAAAATTCTCCTATGATGTTCGGGAAGAATCTTCAGGTCATCGGGATGCAACACGGTGGAAGTAAATTTGTCTCCCATGGCTTGAACTTCTTCAGGATGGTAACCTAAGGTTTTGTAAATTTCGCGATTCGTATAGACAATCTTTTGTTCTTCCATATCGTAGAGATAGAGAACGTTGGGAGAAGCATCGGCAATTTTTTGAATAAAGCTTTGACTCTCTTGCAGGGCTTGTTCGGCTTTTTTGCGATCGCTAATATCTTCCGCCGTACCGATGGTTTGTTTGACTTTGCCCTGCGCATCACGGTTAAAAACCGAATCGCGACTATGGATCCAGCGCCATTCACCATTGGCATGTCTCATCCGATATTCCGACTCGATCGTTTCGCCATCCTGAGCCGCATTAACCCTTTCATAATATTGGGGTAAGATCCTCTGAATATCATCGGGATGCATCACATTGAGAACAAAGTTTGCCCCCATCGCTTGAATTTCTGCGGGAGAATAACCCAACGTAGTAAAAATTTCCCGATTCGTATAAATATTCCGCTGTTCTTGAATATCATAGAGATAGAGAATATTGGGAGAAGCATCGGCAATTTTTTGAATAAAGCTTTGACTCTCTTGCAGGGCTTGTTCGGCTTTTTTGCGATCGCTAATATCTCGCGAGATACATACCCGAATCGATTCCCCTTCCCATTTCATGATACATAGAGAAACCTCGACGGGAAAGACGGAACCATCCTTACGACGATGCAATGTTTCAAAGGTATTGTCATTAAAGGATTCGTCTTTAAATATCTCTCGCAACTCTTCAGCACTCCATTTCGCCTCCCAATCTGACACATTAAAGGCAGTAATTTCACTAGACTCATAGCCGAGCATTTGGGCAAAGCGCTCGTTCGACTCTAGGAGATTCCCAGCTTTATCAAGAATATGGATCCCATCTAAAGTGGTATTAAAGATAGCGAAGCGCCGCTGAATTTCTTGTTGGAGAGCCATCTCTATTCGCTTGCGATCGCTAATATCCCGTGAGATGCAGATAAACACATATTCTCCCTGCCATTCCATCACTCGCCGCGAAATCTCGACGGGAAATACGGAGCCATCTTTGCGACGGTGTAGCGTTTCAAACGTATCTTCATTCAAGATCAACTTTTCGCTATTAAATAATTCTCGTACTTCTTCAGGAGTCCATTGTGCTTCCCAATCCGCCACATTAAAGTTAGTAATTTCCCAAGGCTCATAGCCCAGCATTTGGGCAAAGCGCTCATTGGAATCCATGAGATTCCCTGCTCTATCAAGAATGAGCATCCCATCGGAGGAGGCGTTAAAAATAGTAGCTCGCCGCAGGATCTCCTGTTGGAGAGACATTTCCATTTGCTTGCGATCGCTAATATCACGCGCAATACAAATATACATAGATTCCCCTTGCCATTCCATCACTCGCGCCGAAATCTCTACAGGAAAGATGGAACCATCTTTACGACGGTGCAGCGTTTCAATCGTGTCTTTATCTAAAATTGGTTTTTCAAATAATTCTTGTACTTCTTCAGGAGTCAATTTCGCCTCCCAATCCACCACATTAAAGTTAGTAATTTCCCAAGGCTCATAGCCCAGCATTTGGGCAAAGCGCTCATTAGACTCCTGTAGATTTCCCACCCTATCAAGAATGAAGATCCCATCGGAGGAGGTATTAAAAATGGCAGTTCGCCGCAGGATCTCTTGCTGGAGAGCCATTTCCATTTGCTTGCGATCGCTAATATCTCGAAAAATTCCTTGAGCGATAATCTCACCATCTAGCTCGATGCAACTGCCCGTAATTTCTACAGGAATCAGACTCCCATCTTTTCGGATTACTAGGCTCTCTAGCTTGGGAGCATTATTATTTTGAGTTACGGTTTTAAAATGATTCTTTGCTGCCTCTAAAGCCTCTGGAGGATGAATCTGAGACATATGCATATGCATCAGTTCCTCCCGACTATAGCCTAGGAGTTCTATGGCTTTTTGGTTAGTTTCGATCAGGTTGCCTTTGGCATCTGCTAAAAAGATCGCATCGCTCGCAAAACTAATCAAGGTACTATAACGAGCATTTTTGCGAGCCTCCGCCTCAAACTTGCGGCGATCGCTAATATCGCGAATGAGCCATCGCAAACCGATCGCTTGGGTATATTCGTCACGAATCGCGCCAACAATCACTTCCGCCAGAAATGGATTTCCCTGACGAGGGTGGAAGGAAATTTCCCAAGTTTGTTTGCGATCGCTATGCAATTGCGCCTCAATGCGATCGTAAAACAATGAATAGTCAGCGCGATCAATAAAAACAACTAGGGGCTTACCGACCATAAACTCCCGCTCTACCCCCAAAAACTGGAGAATTGCTTGGTTAGCGGACAGAACAATCCCCGCAGCATTAGTCACCAAATAGCCATCGGGGGCAAAATCAAACAAATCTTGGTATTTCTGTTGCTTGATCGCAAGTTGCATATTTTGATATTTCAGCTCATCATCAGAAATCCTTAGATTTTCTAAGGTTAGCCGCAACTCTTCATTTAGATCGAGAAGAAATTCTTGATTAAAATCAAGGAGATGAGATTCATGTTGGGAGGCTTGCGACTGCTGAGGTGACACCTCTTGCCCTGCGGGATTAGCGATCGCGATATCTGGCAGTACCTCCCTTAACAATAACGCCATCAGGCTATCTTGAGACAAAAGCCCTACTAAGCGATCGCCTGCCAGCACGGGTAAATGCCGAATTTGATGTTGCTGAAACAAACTCACAATGCCATTGATGTCATAGCAATCCGATGCTTGCAGCGAAATAACGGGATGGCTCATTACCATCTGCATCGGTTGTTCGCGGTCATAGCCCTGATTACTAACCCGAACCACATCCCGTTCGGTGAAAATACCGATCAGTCTTTCCGTATCTGGTTCGGTAATCAATAGACAGCTTGCGCCCACCCTATCCATCATCGCGATCGCCTTCATAACCGAAGTTTCTGGCGCAATTCTCACTGGCTCACAGGAGATCGCCGCCATTACTTGCTGATGAATTTGAATACTTTTAGCCACCATTATATTCACCTAAGCATAAGGGGATCGCAAACCAGTTATTTAATGAAGATCTAAATCTTTCAGATGAATAATGGCTTTTTTACTACTAGAAATCACAAGACAATCTTGCTTTTATCAGCTTTCGCTTGTAGACTCACACTGGGTTTCAGGCTCTAAATCAGACTCTAAATCAGGCTCTAAAAAAGATATTACATTATCTTTTAAGAGTTTGCAGGCAAGCGCGATCGCCAAACAATTTCTGTCAGCGAACTCACTGGTTAAATTCACATTGCCCCCATCCATTGCTGCAATTTATCTTACCCAAGCAAGACTCCCCCCCAATCACCATAATCCGTTCCCAATCCAGAATTGATAGAACGAAAGCCCAAAACAGTAGTGGCGTTGCTAAGCAACGCCACTACTGTTTTGGACTTTAGATTTTGGGGTTTAAATATGACCCGTTACTAGAGAGTTTGCAATAGAACCTACAGTCTTATATAGGCTTATGTAAACTCTTAGAACGGGTTCGACGGGGCTCGAACCCGCAACTTCCGCCGTGACAGGGCGGTGCTCTAACCAATTGAACTACGAACCCAAATTTTGCTCTTATAAATTTACCCTTTAGGTAAACCAAGAATCGCTTTTACTCGCTGGTTTGCAGCTCGTTTTTTTCGTTTCTTTATTTAAGCGCTCCTTATTATGTAGATTTACAAGGGGTTTGTCAATACCTTTGGCAAAAGTTTTTTGTTTTTTGTTGTATTCAATCCTCAAACCCGCTTCCAATGGGAAAAAGAAGCCCATCATCTTTTGGAGTTTATAACCCGCAAGAAGAAGAGGGCGACACTGCGTGTCGCCCTCTTCTTCTTGCGGGTTGTGGCGATAGCCACTTAAATAGAGAACAAACAACTTAAAACATCGTAAAAAGCCTGAAAAAGTCATTGCAATTGTGCCACTACGTGATATCCTGTCAGCCATTAATTGCCAGCTAAATTTTTCCTTTAGGATCGAATTGCTGTAGAGGAGTCCCATGAATTGCTTTAAGATCGCAAACATCAAAAGTGCAAAAAGTAGTGCAAAAAGTGTAACCATTGCGATCGCCACCACACTTTTGGCGCAAACAGCTAGTATGGCGCTGCCAATATGGCAATCGCTTGTGCCTTCAGCGATCGCCTTACCGGGACAAAGACCTGACGAAGTTTTGGATTGGATTAAAACTAATCCCGTACTGCGCCCCGAAAGTGGCGAGCGTTTACTGATCCGCAAAAGCGATACCCCTGCGCGTCGATTTCAATTTCAGGCAAGTGTATTAATTCCGGGGCTAGCGGAAGTGCGTGGGGAACCTAATGTTATCCGCAGCGAGCAAATCAAGTTTTTTGACATTATCAATGGCGTGACGAAATCGCGCTTAGAGGAATCTTTACGTTCTATTTATGGGCCAGAGATTATGCGGGATTATGCCACGGCTAAGGTGGTCTATGCCTATCCCACTGCCGAGATGCTTGCGCGATCGCAGGCTAAAAATGCTTCGCCAATTCTTAGGGCTTTGCAAGGGGAATTACGTCAGGGCAAGAAATACGCCTATTGGGTAGAGTTGCTGCAAAATGGCAAGGGTAGCGCCAACTCTGGACAAATCACAGTATTTGAACTAGAAAGTCTTCCCAAACTCAACCTAGAGCTAAGCAATCGCTAGCCTAAGCATCAAAAAAGCCTCGCTAAGCGAGGCTTTTTTGATGCAAAACAAGAAAAGGATGGGGCGGCGCGAAGCGCCGCCATCCTTTTCTTGGGCTTTATTTACAGAAACCAACCATAACTATGTAAACCTTTACCGAGAAGATTTACACCTAGATAACAAGTCCAAACTACCAATAACCCTAAGCTTGCCAAAATCGCAGGTTTACGCCCCTGCCATCCCTTAGTAATACGTGTATGTAAGTAAGCGGCAAATACGAGCCATGTAATCAAAGACCATGTTTCTTTGGGATCCCAACTCCAATAGGAACCCCATGCTTCATTTGCCCAAACACCACCCGCAATAATCCCAATTGTCAGCAGGGGAAAACCTAACCCGATCGCTCGATAACTGAGATTATCTAGGGTTTCACCGATGGTGAGGCGACGCAAGGACAAGGGCTGGGTTGGAGTGGCGCTCGCAGCAGCAGTTAATAAGTTACTGTTCAAGTTACTTTGCGCCGATGGTAAATTACCTGAATTCAAAACACTAGCCATGCTATCAACGGCAAAAGCCGCAAATGTCTCAGCACTAGCGGTTTTATTGGTATCAATCACACTGCGGAGATTTGTGCCAAAGGAACTTCCCTGTAACACCACATCCTGACCACGAGTAACGATCAAAAAGGCGATCGCCAAAATACTGCCCGTCATCAACGCGGCATAGCTTAACAACATTACGCTGACATGCATCATCAGCCAGTTAGACTTCAATGCAGGCACAAGGGGTTCGGATACCTGCATTCCCGAAGGCAGTGCTAGCGCAGCAAAAGCCGTAATTCCCATCGCCAGAGGTGAAGTGAATGCACCAATGAGACGCTTTGCCATATCGTTAGCACTCTTATTGCCAATGCGACTAACGACGATATGCATGGTGGTTATGCCCCATGCCAAGAAAAATAACGATTCGTAAAGATTGCTCAGTGGGAAATAGCCTGCATCAATCCAACGCGCTGCCAGTAGGGTAGCCATACAGAGATTAGCGATCGCCATACCCGCATTTCCCAGCGATCTCAGATAGGGTAAGTTCGGAAATGCGACATGTACCCAAAAAACGAGCATAGTCGCAAAGAGGATAGCAAAGGATGAGTTATCCAGTAAGTTCTGAAGCGCGACGAGTTGCATTCAGGCGATTCTCCAGCAATTTTAAGAAGATTTTATGAATTGATTGTTAAAAGTGCATTTTTTATGCTTTTTAATTGTAAGCGATGACGAGAAGCCTTACCATTTAACCTTTCACTCTACTCCCTTCCCAGTGAAGACGGCGCGAAGCGCCGCAACGTCTGAGGAAACAAAGCAGGAGTCAACGCACAGTTCAATTCGCCACAAGAACAATTAGCCTATAGGATTCAGTTGCCTGAGGAAGCCGATTTTCCTGCTATTTTTGCCGAACCAATGGAGATAGTGGTAAAAGCTCTGCAAACACAGACTAAGTGGGACGATATGTTGCGTCATCTTCCAGATATTTCGCTAGCTTCAGCGCAAGATTATGGCTTGATGTCAGTAAATCTATAAATGGGTTTACTCCCTTCCCAGTGAAGCATTAGACGTTGCGGCGCTTCGCGCCGCAACGTCTAATAGATTTATAGCTATTAGGTTTATAGATATAATTTGCTCATGACACTAAATTACCGATCGCTACCCGCTCAATTACCCAATCCTAATGCACTTGGGGCGATCGTCGCCCTGCATGGTTGGGGTGCAAACTGTGACGATCTGATCTCCCTTGCGCCTCTTGTGGGACTCCGCAACTATCAATGGATCTGTCCTGAAGCCCCCTTTAACCATCCCATGCCCAATGGCAAGATGTGGTATGACTTACAAAGTCTCGATGCGGAAGGACTAGCCCATAGTTGCGAACTGCTCAGTCAGTTTCTCGAAGACCTCCCCGCCATGACTGGTATTCCCTTAGAGAAAACTTTCTTGTTAGGTTTCTCCCAAGGTGGCGCAATGACCCTAGATGTGGGTTTAGTATTTCCCCTCGCAGGATTGATTGCGCTAAGTGGTTATCTGCATATCACAGAGGAACAGCTACAGGAAATCGCCCATGAATCATTACCACCGATCTTAATTGCCCATGGTACGCAAGACCCAGTAGTTCCGATTGGGATCGCCCGCAACACCAGAGAGATGTTCGATCGCTTGGGCGTAAATGTAGCCTATGAGGAATACGAGATGTCCCACGAAATCCGTCCTGAAACCTGCGATCGCATTCAAGCATTTATCTTGGAACATCAAGCCAAATAAAATCAAAAAAAATCCCAATTGTCCCTATAGAACGGCTTAGATCAGCTTAGATCGGCTTTTACAATTTTTTATCCCCTTTTTATTTGTAATTTTGTTTGTAATTTTGTTTGTAATTGTTTTTATTTGTTTTAACAGCTAGTCAATTTTTGATATGACAGTGTATTGTAAAGATCGAAATAAGAATCTATATATAAAAGGAGATATTGTATGAATCTTTCAGATGCTCAAGTTTTCACAGCATTAGTTGTTGCACTGTTCCCCGCAGTATTAGCAGCTTTATTAGGTTCTGCTCTTTCCAACTCCTAGTCTAATTCCTAGTCCTCATCTATCTTTTTTACAGCCTAGAGGTTGCGAATGGTTGCCAAACGAGACTTATCTCCCCATTTTTCTCCACAAGTACCAAAACAAACCCCGCGATCGCAGGGTCAGTACGGGCGAAATGATGTGGTGAGTATGCATTCGCGTAGTAACCATTCGGCAACCTCTGGTGCTAGCTCGCCACCGATGCAGAATGGGGCAAATAGCTACAGTGAAGCAGTTGCTCAGAACGTCCAGCGCAAAAAAGAGCAATTTTGCCGCGCCAAGGCAACTGAGTCCATCATTGTCATTGCCGTCAACGTGGCTTTATCCTTGGCGGCGATCGCGGCGATCGCCAAGTTGCTTCCCTATCAGTCCTCCCAAAAAGATCGTCTCGACGAAATCACTACAGAGGTAAATTCCGTCGAGCAAAGGGTCAATGGAATGCGCGATAAATTACCCCAGACCTTAAATTCGGGCAAGTCCCAAGAAATGCTACTGAGAAAACAAGGCTGGATCAAAAACAATCAAATGACCATCAAGCTGCTTGATCCCTCTGAAGTCGCGACTCCGAGTACGGATGGCATGATGCCCACTACGACCACGGCTCAGAAACCCAATCAGCAAAGACCCTAGACTCTCTACGGCTCGGCGGTGTGATGCACCGCTTATTTTTTCAGATTTTTATCTCGCTCTAGTTCGATCAATCGAATCGCCAATAAAATTTCCGCGAGCATTCTCTGCCAAGCATAATACCAACCTTCCCATCCATCCCAGATTCCGCCTTTGAGGATGAGGCAGTAAGGCAAAATGATGATCGGCGCGATCGCTTTTTGTTGGCGAAGGCGATCGGCAAGACTGAGTTGGGATGGGGGCGTGCTAAATAATTTTTGAGACTCGATCTGCATATACCGATCTTGCGCCCATAGCCAACGACTGAGGGACTTGCGATCGTCGTGATTAATATAGGATTTGAGAGTCCCAGACTCACCATCGATCCTTAACAACTGGGTATGTCCATCGTCAATATAAATAGCTTTATGTTTGCGAAAGAGAACTTGGCGCGGTGGCAGTAATGTCCCCTTCAATGGTTTCCCAAATACACAGTATCGAAAGGGAGCAAAATAGCCATCAAGGAGTTCCGTATGGGGAGAAGCAAATAGCGATCGTATTTCTTGGATTATTGCTTCTGACAAAACATAATCCGCATCCAGAGAGATGACCCATTCAGAATCAATTTGTTCTAATCCGTAATTCCATTGAATTGTATGGGTATCAAAACGCCGTTGATAGATCTCTACTTGGGGATATTGATTTAAAATTTCTAAGGTGCGATCGCTACTAAAGCTATCAATTACAACGATTCTTTTTGCCCAATACAACTGCTCTAAAGTCCGTTCGAGATTGGGTTCCTCATTATAGGTCAGAATTAGCGGCGTAATTGACTGGAGCATTTGCTTTCGGCTCTTGTTTCAGTTCTTGTTTCAGCTATTAAGCACCTCAGCATAATTAATACCAAATCACAAAATGGCTACGCCATTTTGTGATTTTAAAACCCTTACTGGATTTAGGTTTTAATTTCCAAAAGTGTAGCCACACTTTTGGAAATTGGTATAAAATCCAGATCTAAAACCTGCGGCGCACGCGCAGGTTTTAGGGTTTTATATTTAATTAAGCCCACTTACTTATCTAAGCTTTTGACTATAGCAATCCTAAATGATTTAGAGCAATTATCGATCAAACGAACCACAGGGAAATTTTTGAAAGCGTTGCAAAGCAACGCTTTTAAAGATTTTCTTGGTTTAGGTTTGAGCGTAAAGAGCTGTATATAGCAACGAAAGGGTTACTTAATGCATAATAATTTTTGCTTAAGCCCCAAAAAGATGTGAGTGGCGGCGCTTCGCGCCGCCACTCACATCTTTTGGGGCTGGGATTTAGGACAGGCGACAAAACTGACCTGAATGCAATCCTATTTCCCCAAAATCGGGAATCCATACCGCCCAACGTCCATCAGAATATTGACACATTAATAATGCTTCATCGTAGCAACTAGAATTTGGTGGTTCTAACAGGGTTACCCAAGTAGAAGGCAAGGGAGTTAAACATTGCGGAGCATTCTGTCTAATATTGCTCGTGGTTTTTGATAGGTGTTGGCGGGTAGTAGTGTTCATAGCAATATTCCTAGTCGCAGCCCTATTTTTCTTATAAATGATTTAGATCTGCTATGGCTAGCAGGCAGTTATACAGGTATAAATAAAGTATGTCATGAAAGCAATATATACCTAAACTTAAGTATTAAAAGATACAGAAATATTATTAAAAGTTAAAGGTTATTTTTTTAACCTAGCATAAAGCCCAAGAAGAGAATGGCAGTAACACTGTCATTCTCTTCTTGGGCTTTATGTCCTAAACAGCAGCGAGAGCTATAGACAAGTAAGGTTTGCTTAGGACAAAACCCCAAATATGAGTGGCGGCGCAAAGCGCCGCCACTCATATTTGGGGTTTTGATTGCGCCTATCTACTCAGCGATAACTAGGGCGAATTGCTGATTCGATCGCAATAGGGTTTCATTCATGACAAAATACGGTTAAAATCTTGCCCTAGTTTGTAGATATGTGGTGGACTGAATGTACGATCGCCATTATTGGCAAGAGATACCTAGTAAATCTTTGTCGAGCATTGTCCGAATTAATACCAAGATTGGACGGGGGCTCTGGCAATTTCTGGGGATAGGGATGGCAATTTTGGCGATGGCTACCAGTTGCTATTTTGCCTTAGGACATATAGAACCTGTCCAATCCCAGTCCGTGGAAGATTTAAAAAATTATCAAAATTTTGTTGAGCAACAGCGTCAAATCATTCAAAAGCAGCAGGAACAGATTAACGCGCTTGCCAAACCTGCACAATCTCGACTAGAGGCCTTAAGACGTAATGTGCGTGTCACTGACGCGCAGATTAAAGAAAACGAGAAAAAAATTCTCCAAGCCAAAAATCAATTTCAACTTCTCAGTACCAAGCTCCAAGAATTAGAATACGACCTCAATAAAAAACGGGATGCCACTAGCGCTCGTTTGCGTTACTTACAAAGACAACAGTTGCAACGATGGTGGGTGACATTGCTGAGTAGTCGGGACCTCAATCAATTTGCCGATCGCCGCCGCCAGATCGAAAGGATTTACGATAGCGATCGCCGCTTGCTCGCCAACCTGACCCAAAAGTCCGAGCAGGTTGAAAAACAGCGCAATCAAGTAATTGCCCAAAGAAATGAAGTCGAACTTTTAACCCAAAAACTGAAATATCAAAAAGCGAATATCGAAGCCGAAGCGGTGGCTCAACAAAATGCGATCGAACGACTCAAAAGCGATCGGCAAGCTCTCATCCAAGCCGAAGATCGCCTTGCTGAAGACTCGCGACGTTTATCCCAAATTATTTTGGCAAAGGTACAGCCCTACTCTGGGCTCGTTTTACCTCCAGGATCTGGTCAGTTGATGTATCCCACCATTGGACCTGTTACAAGCAATTTTGGTTGGCGAACCCATCCCATCTTAGGAACTGAGCGCTTTCACTCAGGCATCGACTTTGGCGCGGACTACGGCAGCCTCGTCTATGCTAGCGCCCAAGGTCGAGTCATCTATGCCGACTGGTACGGAGGCTATGGTAATGCAGTGATCATCGATCATGGCAATGGCATGACGACCCTATACGGTCACTGTAGCGAACTATACGTGAAGGATGGCGATGCGGTTGAAAAGGGGCAGCCGATCGCAGCCGTCGGCTCGACAGGATTTTCTACGGGTCCCCATTTACACTTTGAATTACGCGCTAACGGCGAACCGATCGATCCTGCCGCCTATCTATAGCTGTCGCTCTCCAAGCGTTATACCAATTCCCAAAATGGCAACGCCATTTTGGGAATCTCAAAACCTTACTGGGTTTGGTTTTTAATTCACAAAAGTGTTGTCACACTTTCGTGAATTGGTATTATATAGCTACAGTCACTTGACTTAGGACAAATCAAACCCCAAGAATTGAGTGGCGGCGCTTCGCGCCGCCACTCAATTCTTGGGGTTTATGTCCTAATACACTTGGCGACAGCTTTGGTTGTTACTACCAAACATCTGGCAAAATCGCGCCTTTAAAATCGGCAGTTTCCGTATTTGCACCGCTAAAATTGGCTTTACTGAGATTCGCACTGGTGAACTCAGCACGATTGAGATCGGCACGACTTAAATCAGCACCAATAAAATAGGCTTCACTACAATTTGCCCCACGGAGATCGGCTCCGATCAGATCGCAGCCGCAGAGATTGGCTCGATAGAGATTAGCTCCGATCAAATTGGCTCGAGATAGATTTGACTCGCTCAAGTCAATATCCATTAAAGTTGCCCCAATCAAGTCCGCTCCGACCAGAGTTGAAACATTGAGATTGCTGTGGGAGAGATCGGCTTCGCTTAAATTAGAACGACTAAAATCTGTCCCCGCTAGATTTGCTTCTCTTAACTCTGCACGGCTGAGATTGGAACCGATTAAACTCGCCCCGATCATGCTAATCCCGTTTAGGCAGGACATATTCAGCTTAGTTGTAGATAGATCGGCGCGATCGAGATTAGCCAGACGGAGATTAGAGCCACGAAGATCGGCTCCACTGAGGTTTGCTTGACTGAGATTCGCTTCACTCAAACAAATCATACTGAGATGAGCTGAACTGAGGTTTGCCCCACTCAAATTTATGCCTCGGAAATTTGCCATGCTCATATCAGCCCCACGGAGATTTGCCGAGTTAAGATTAACTTCTCGAAACTTTGCCCCACGGAGGTTAACCATGCTGAAGTCAATTCCAGAGAGATCGATTCCCTCTAGCTGAATTTCGCTAAGATCGACTCCACGAATATCGGGATGAGTCTCTTTCCATTGATTCCAAGCATTTACACCTAGATCAAGCAGTTTTTTAAATTCGTCGATCGCCACAATTAATCTTTCACCCGCAAAACTAGCAAACTTTTAGGAATAGGTTGCCCAAAATGTCAGCACAATGTATTCCCAGCTTATCGCGGTTTCTAAGGTATCTACATGATCTTAGAAACCGCAAACATTATATTTATCTTGGTTTACGATTCTCTCACTATCTAGGTCAATTCATGTCAATTCATGTCAATCGCTACTTAGTACTTGCGCTCTTGGGGAGTAAACCGATCGCGATCGATGGTTTGCAAACTCATATCCACGGGACGATTGCTCGTTTTCACCACACCCATTTCTAAATAACCGAGCGTATGTTTGAGGTATTTGGCATCATCCCTCTGCGGATAATCATCGCGAGAATGCGCCCCACGACTCTCTTCCCGAGATAAAGCACTAGACATGATAATCTCGCCCACCGTCAGCAAACTCTTCAGTTCGATCGCCTGCATCATTTCCATATTAAATACCGAACCGCGATCGTCTACCAAAAGATCGCGTTCGTAGCGATCGCGTAGGACTTGTAGCTTGGCTAAACCTTCCCTTAAACGGCGATCGTCCCGATAAATGCCACAATGCTCGGTCATCGTATCTTGCAACTGTTGGCGAATATCGGCAATGCGAGCATTACCTCGTTGCGATAACAGTCCTTTGAGTTTAGCCTCCGCATCGGTTATATACGGAAGGGGATCGAGTTGGGGCATGGCGCGATCGCTGACATAGGCTCCCAATTGCTCGCCCGCCCTTTTGCCAAAGACGACACATTCTAAAAGCGAGTTTGCCCCCAATCGGTTAGCCCCATGCACCGATAAGCAAGCACATTCGCCCGCCGCAAAAAAGCCAGCGATCGCTTTGCTATCCGTACCAATTACTTGACAATCGATATTTGTGGGAATCCCCCCCATAGAATAATGAGCCGTGGGACGCACGGGCAAAGGACTGTCGATACAGTCCACTCCCGCTAAACGCAAGCCCTCTTCGCGGGCAAAGGGAATACGACTGAGGATCTTCTCTCGCCCTAAATGACGCACATCCAGATAGACGTAGTTACCGCCATTGATACCCCGACCAGCCGCGATCTCACAAGCAATATTGCGCGAAGTAATATCGCGGGGCGAGAGTTCCATCCGATTTTTGCTGATCGCATAATTTGCCATAAAGCGATCGCCCAAATCATTAATCAGATAAGCTCCCTCACCCCTTACGGCCTCAGAAATCAGCACCCCCGCAGGGTATAACCCCGTGGGATGGAACTGCACAAATTCCATGTCCTGCAAGGGCAGTCCAATATTTGCTGTCAAACATAAACCATCACCCGTTGAGGCAAAATCATTAGAAGTAGTGTTAAATACTCTGCCATAGCCCCCCGTAGCCATCAGTACCGCCTTTGCCCGAAACACCTCTATTTCAGAAGTTTCAAGGCTATAGGCAACAAATCCTTTGATCTCTTGTCCATTATTACCCTCTTCATAAATCAACTGCATTACATACCATTCTTGGTAAATCTTGCCCCCCAATCGCAGTAAATTCATGACCAATTCATGCAAAATCGCATGCCCCGTTTTATCGGCGGCGTAACAGGCTCGACTGTTGGTATGTCCTCCAAATGCTCTTTGGGCGATCTTGCCATTATCGGCTCGCGAGAATAAAACCCCCAAATGTTCCAAATCAATAATTACGTCAGGAGCGGATTGGGTCAATACTTGGACAGCATTCTGATCGGCAAGATAGTCGGAGCCCTTGATCGTATCAAAGGCATGGGTAAGCCAGTCGTCATTATCGACATTTTGCAGAGAAGCGGCGATCCCTCCTTGAGCAGCGACGGAATGCGATCGGATCGGATGCACCTTGGAAATAAGTCCCACGCTGAGATGGGGATAGTTTTGGGCAACTGCCAAGGCAGCTCTAGAACCCGCTAAACCGCCTCCGATAATTAATACATCATGGTCGATCATAGGATTTAACTTTTTTGGATTACTCCCATCATAAAACCGTGTCATACCAAGATAAGAAATGGCTACGCCATTTCTTATAGCTATCGCCAATTGTAACCCCAAGAATTGAGTGGCGGCGCTTCGCGCCGCCACTCAATTCTTGGGGTTTGATTTGTTCTAAGTCAAGTGACTGTGGCTATAGTAAGTAGCTAGGCATAATTAAAAACCAAAACCAGAGAGCGTAATGCCCGCTACGCGGGCGTTACGCTCTTCTAGGTTTTAAGTTTACTTATGCCTAGCTACTTATAAGGTTTTATGTCCTGATAAGGTATTGCCGCCAATCAAATAGCCAACTTGTCAATCTAATAAGTACATCAGCATAATCAAAATCCAGATCTAAAACCTGAGGCGCACGCGCAGCGTGCGCCTCAGGTTTTAGGGTTTTATATTTAATTAAGCCCACTTACTTACTGTTACATTACTAAGGAAATAGTATGTCTATTGGTAATGAAATTCAGCTTATTTTTAGTGTCGATTCTTATCATTTTAGGATTTATCGCTTGTACAGTAATTGCCGCTATTATAAATCCCCATATTCTGACAAGTTTTTTCTCAAATTCCCCTAGTAAACTTTTTTATGATGTTGAGCATTACGCCAACTCCGCCATCCATCAAACCTGCAATGCCTTTTATCCATTATGGCCGTGGTTAATTAATAGACTGGGAAAACCTCAAACCGTCGATGAAGCTGCTTTATACTTTCGTGTTTTTGGCAGTTTATTTTCTGTAATCAGTATTCCTCTATTTTTGTTTCTATTATTGCGAAATATCAAAAGCTATAAAATAGCAATTTTAGTTACGGGGCTATACGCGATCTGCCCTCTTGCGATTTTTAGAGTAATTGGTTACACAGAAGGCATTTTTTCTTTGTTAAGTCTTCTGCTGTTAATAGTTCTCACCGATCTCAAAATAACTTCTCAAGTACCGATTGGAACTTCTAAATTAATCTACTTATTAATATCTACATTCCTTTTATCGCTATTGCTGTCGTTGACCAGACCTTTCTTAATCCAGTCATTATTTGCTTCTATCTCTGCCCTAGGTTCTATTCTAGTCATTAATTGGGTCATTAATAGAATGAAGAATGGCTCGGATTATTGGAAAATATTAAAAATCCATGGTGCAGCTACCATCATGATTTGTGTTGGGGCGATCGCAGGATATTGTATATATGGCTATTACTGCTTAGGGGTAAGGGGGGATTTTCTCGCCCCCTTTCACGATCAGAAAGCTTGGGGAAAGCAATTAGGATTTTATCCACAGCTATTTTTTATCCCACTTACCTATGTCGATTTTATTTCGATATATTTACCATTGATTGCCTTAATTGTGGCATGGTTAATTGTCATCTCTTCTAATATTAGAAAGCTGAGCTTTATAATTCCAAATCTTTGGCAGTGGGTATTGCTATTTGTCTATCCCCCAGCTTTTATGGCTTACTATGGATTTGATTTTCAAAAAAAGAACCTATCAAAAGCTCCTAGCAAGTTACAAGAAATCGGTTTAACTCAATCTTCTCAAAAGATCGCTACTAGTTATACATTTTGGTTTTGTATCTATTTTGCCCTGATACATTCCATTATTATTGTATTTAGCGATGAAAAACTAACGAGCCTCAGGCGTTTTATATTTGGTACTCCCTACTTCTTCGTTGTTGTTGCTTACTTAAGCCAATGCTTCCCATCGCGCATGGTTAGCAAACTACTTTTATGGATATTGGGATTATCAAGTATTGGACTAGTTCAGTATTGGCTGGATTATAGCAATTATGTTTGGATTGGTTAATAACAAGAAGAGAGTAGGGGCGCAAAGCGCCCCTACTCTCTTCTAATAGTAAAACCCAAAAAATCTATGGCGCACGCGCAGCGTGCGCCATAGATTTTTTGGGTTTATATTTAATTGCACCTAGCTACTTACTAGGCTTGCCAGTTAATCCAGTCTTGAGGCTTCAAGAATGTTTCATGAAGCTCAGCTTCGGGAGTATTGGGTTCGGGATGGTAGTCGTAATCCCAACGTACGAGTGGTGGTAGTGACATCAGGATCGATTCAGTCCGACCATTGGTTTGCAGACCGAAGATCGTGCCGCGATCGTAAACGAGGTTAAATTCTACATAGCGTCCACGACGGTATAGCTGCCATTGCTTTTCGCGATCGCCAAATTCCATATGGCGACGACGATTAGCGATCGGGGTGTAGGCAGGGAGAAACGCATTGCCGCAGCTATTCACAAAGGAAAAAATCTCTTCCCAAGTGCGAGGTACATCACCGATCTCGTCACTCATAACTTGAGCGGTTGTAGAGTCGCTACTGTTTTTGTAAAGCCCATCCTCTCCATTTTGATAGTCAAAGAAGATGCCGCCTACACCACGGGTTTCGCCGCGATGCTTGAGGAAAAAGTAATCATCACACCATTGCTTAAATACGGGATAGTAATGGGGATTGTGGCGATCGCAGGCATCCTTAAGCGTACTATGTAAATGTTTGGCATCTTCGCCAAAGCCATAGTAAGGAGTGAGGTCAAGCCCACCACCAAACCACCAGATTGGACCTGCTTCAAAATAGCGGTAGTTAAGATGCACAGTGGGAGCGTAGGGATTCTTAGGGTGTAACACCATTGAAGTACCCGTTGCATAAAAAGTCTCGCCAGCCACTTCGGGATGATGGCGCAAAATGGCTGGAGGTAACTGAGAGCCATAGACTTCAGAAAAGTTAACGCCACCTTTATCAAAATAGTCGCCGTCGGTAATTACCCGCGATCGCCCGCCGCCACCCTCAGCTCGTTCCCACTGATCCTGTTGAAACTTAGCTTTGCCATCGAGTTCTTCTAAGCCTTGGCAAATGCTATCTTGCAGATTCTGCATGAACTGTTTTACTCGGATTTTAGAATCAACGGGAACCTTAGGTAAAACCCTACTAGGGGCGATAGGGGCGATAGTCATAATCGTTTCTTACTACTTACTAATATGTGAATATGCGACTGAGGATTTTTATAAAATTTTTCTACTGGGAGCCCTAACCAAAAAAGTCAAGCCCCAATAAATAGATTAAGGATTGATATATCACTGTTAAATACTTTACATTCACTCTGGGATACCTAGGTGAAATGTAAAGCATTGTGTAGTAATTTGTGTAGTAATTTGGATTGCTAGACGAGTGGCGGCGCTTAGCGCCGCCACTCGTCTAGCAATCTCTACTTTGTTGTAGCTCTTGTTAGGACAAAATCAAAGCCCAAGAGAGGGTTGCCGCGCGGAGCGCGGCAACCCTCTCTTGGGCTTTATGTCCTGATACATTTGACGACA
Organism: Pseudanabaena sp. UWO310; assembly: GCF_006861605.1. Lineage (NCBI taxonomy): Bacteria > Bacillati > Cyanobacteriota > Cyanophyceae > Pseudanabaenales > Pseudanabaenaceae > Pseudanabaena > Pseudanabaena sp. UWO310. The sequence goes on from NZ_SELU01000001.1 coordinate 19,359, forward strand.
GCTATAATTCATGGTTTTATGAATATCCCTAATATGCAAGAACTACCAGATCAATTTCTCACTTTGCAAACACCAAGGCTTATTCTTCGCAAACTACTACTTAGTGATGCCGAAGATATTTTTGCCTATGCAAGCGATCCATTGGTCTCTGCCTATACTCTATGGGATACGCATCATTCGTTGGATGATACCTATCGTTATTTAAACGATATTGCCTTGGAAGTATATCGTTCTGGAAAAGGAATAGACTGGGGAATTGTCGATAAGAAAAGTAATAGACTAATTGGAACTTGTGGGTTATACACCACACCAATGCATCGACGAGCGGAAATTGGATATGCGCTAGCAAGGGATTATTGGGGACAAGGCTTGATGTCAGAAGCCGTGAGGGCGGCGATCGCTTTTGGCTTTCATGTGATGCAATTACTCAGAATTCAAGCCTTTTGTGCCCTAGAGAATATTGGTTCGGCTAGGGTTTTAGAGAAGTCAGGAATGCAGTTTGAAGGGATTTTGCATAATTATGTTTTTACTAAAGCCCAGTCTTGGGATGTCAAGATGTACGCAATTACGCGATCGCCGATATTCTAATACCAATTCACGAAAGTGTGACAACACTTTTGTGAATTAAACACCAACCCCAGTAAGGTTATACCAATTCCCAAAATGGCGTTGCCATTTTGGGAATTGGTATAACCGATATTCCATAGCTGTCGCCAAGTCTAATAGGACATAAACCCCAAGAATTGATTGGCGGCGCGAAGAGCCGCCAATCAATTCTTGGGGTTTGATTTGTCCTAAGTCAAGTGACTGTAGCTATAAAAGACAAGCCCTCGCTTAGCGAGGGCTTGTTGTGATGCTTAGTCAAAACCAAGGAGGTCAAAAATTTCACGATCCTTAAGCGGTTGAGCATAGAGCGGTTCGGCACTTTCAAGCATACCCTTAGCCAACTTGAGATATTCCTGCTGCACTTCTAGTACTTCAGGATCGGGTTCCATTTCAAATACCGTGCATTTTTTCAAGCGGCTACGTCGAATCGCATCAACGGTGCGGAAGTGGGCTAGGGTCTTTAAACCCACGCGATCGTTAAACTTGTCAATTTGATCGGTTCCTTCGCTACGGTTGGCGATGATCCCGCCCAGACGCACGCGATAGTTTTTCGCCTTCGATTGAATTGCCGCCACAATCCGATTCATGGCAAAGATGGAATCAAAATCATTTGCCGTCACGATCAAGCAATAATGGGCATGTTGTAAAGGTGCAGCAAATCCCCCACAGACCACATCGCCAAGGACATCAAAAATAACGACATCGGTATCTTCGAGCAGATGATGTTCTTTTAGCAATTTAACAGTCTGACCTGTGACATAGCCTCCGCAGCCTGTTCCTGCGGGAGGCCCCCCAGCTTCAATACACATGACTCCGTTATAGCCTTCAAACATGAAGTCTTCGGTCTGCAACTCTTCAGAATGGAAATCAACGGTTTCAAGAACATCGATTACCGTGGGAACCATTCTCTTAGTGAGCGTGAAGGTGCTGTCATGCTTGGGATCGCAGCCAATTTGCAAGACACGTTTACCAAGATGGGAAAATGCTGCGGATAGATTGGAAGATGTGGTGGATTTGCCGATGCCACCTTTACCGTAGACGGCAATTACCAAAGCACCTTCAATGACCATACCGGGGTCTTGATGCACCTGAACACTACCTTCGCCATCTTCACATTTCGTAATGGATGGTGGATGCGCTGTTAAAACTGCCAAAATAAACTCCTATAAAACAACTGTATTAATAAACTTCTCTTGGGCGCTTTGCGCCCAAATCCATTACTTGCCGATCGCCGCTTTTGCTTCGTAGAGAGTTTCTACGGTAATTGAAGTGATGCCGCGATCGCTAGCAAACTTCTCCGTATTGCGTTTGATTTTGCCGCGTACAAAGAAGGGAATCTTCTTTAACTCAGCTTCACCATCGGCGCTCCAAGTAATTCCTGACACCTCTTGAGCTACTTGTATGGGAGTGAGAACGGCTTGGTTGGAGACTCCTGCGGAGGCGATCGCCTGTTCGCTAATTCCCATTTCGCGAGGTAAATCGCGACGAATCTCTTGCGATGGCGCAGCGTGCAGATGGCTCATATGTCCCTCGGCAAACTCGAAGTCTTCGCGGAACATGCCAATCAAATGCTCCTCTAACCCCATCATCAAAGGATGTACCCAGCTATCAAAAATTACATTTGCGCCTTCCCAGCCCATTTGGGGTGAATAACGAGCGGGCACATCCTGAACATGAATGGGCGCAGAAATTACCGCGCAGGGGATACCCAATCGCTTGGCGATATGTCGTTCCATCTGAGTGCCAAGCACTAGTTCTGGAGCGGCTTCGGTAACTTTGGCTTCGACAGCAAGATAATCATCGCTAATTACGGCTTCCAGTCCGTGTTTCTTCGCTACTTCGCGCACTTCCCGCGCAAATTCACGGCTATAGGTACCAATACCAACGAGGGTAAATCCTAGTTCTTCAGTCGCGATTCGCGCAGCCGCAAGGGCGTGAGTCGCATCACCAAAGATAAAAACTCGCTTGCCAGTCAGATAGGTAGAGTCAACCGATCGCGAGTACCAAGGTAAACGGGAAGCCTGAGGATTGGCTGGTGATGAAATACGCGAAGCATCCCAATTTCCCAACGTATCAGACTGCGATCGCTGTAATGCTTCACTCACATCAATATCCGCAACCCTTCCAATTTCGGTAATAAAATCACGGGTTGCACCTACACCAATGGGGACTGTCTTGATAATAGGTTGGGCAAAACTGCGCGTCAGCCAAGTGCAGGTGGTGAGAGCAATTTCAGGATAGAGGCAAATATTAAAATCCGCATCGGGGATGCGCATCAAGTCATCGGGCGTTGCTCCCATTGGAGCAATTACATTCACATCAACGCCAATTTCGGCCAGTAACTTCACTACTTCACGAATATCATCGCGACATCGGAAGCCCAGAGCTGTAGGACCAATGATATTCGCTTTAGGACGAATATGGGGATCGCGTTTAGGTCTTTGGGTATTGGGTGGTAGCACAAAGGGCAAGAGCAAAGTCCGCACTAAATGATAGAGGGTTTCGCTAGCTCCCCAATTTTCTTTTTTAGAATAGGCGGGCAATTCTAAACTCACGATCGGGATTGGCAAACTCATCCCTTTGGCTAGGGAGCCTGGCTGATCCTGAATTAATTCCGCTGTGCAGCTTTCCCCAACTAACATGACTTGAGGTTTGAATCTCTCGTAGGCATCGCGGACGGAGGTTTTTACCATTTCCGCAGTATCTCCGCCGAGATCGCGAGCTTGAAAAGTTGTATAGGTGACAGGGGGACGGCGATCGCGCCGTTCGATCATTGTAAACAATAGATCGGCGTAAGTATCGCCCTGAGGTGCATGAAGTACATAATGCACGCCTTCCATACTAGTTGCAATTCGCATCGCTCCCACATGGGGAGGACCTTCATAAGTCCAGAGGGTTAATTCCATAGATTGTTTTTTATTGGGTAGTTGGCTGCCAGCGATTAGCGGCTAGTTTATGAATTGTTTTTGGGAAATCTGAATTTTTAGTTCTTGAGATCTAGCTATAAAACCGAAAGCTAAACCGAAAGCTAATCACTAAACTGTTAGTCTTCTACGTCTCTCAAGAGGTCGGGCAAACAATTCTGCTAAATCGGCGGCTTGGTCGTAACCATGAATCGGTGAAAACACTAATTCAATAGACCATTTCGTTGCCATGCCTTCAGCTTCGAGCGGATTGGCTAAGCCCAGACCACAGACGGTAATATCGGGTTTTGCTTGCCGACAGCGATCTAGCTGCTTTTCTACGTCCTGACCTTCGGAGAGGGCTGTGCCAACTGGTAATAGGTTGATTTCACTCTCCATCAATAGGCGATCGATATAGGGAGTCCCTACTTCGACTAGCTCCATGCCACATTCTCTGGATAGAAATCTTGCTAGGGGAATTTCCAATTGAGAATCGGGGAATAAAAAGGCTTTTCGACCTGCTAGGGTCTGACGATAGCGCTCTAGGGCTATCTTAGCGCGATTTACAGAGGGCGCGATCGCTTGCTCAAACTGACTGCTATCAATATGCCAAGCATCTGCGGCGGTTTTGAGCCATGCCGTGGTTCCCTCAATGCCAAAGGGATAGGGGGATGGTAATAGAGTAGCGCCTCTGGCAATCAGCGATCGCACGGTATCGCTGAGAAAGGGCTGTGCTAGAAGTAGCTTCGTGCCTTTGCCCACAGGGGGTAACTTGGATGCACGGCGAGGCGGAAAGAAATAAACAGGACCAATCCCTAATTTTTCAAATAGTCTTTGGAATTGGTCTTCCACCACATCGGCAAGACTGCCCACGATCATCAAGCTCGGTTCATCATAGCTATTGGGCAAAACTGGAACCATGGATCCTAAGCAAGCATCTTCACCCTGTGTAAAGGTTGTTTCGATGCCACTGCCAGAATAATTCAGAATCCGAACCTTCGGAAAGAATCGCTGATTCAATCGTTCGGAAGCCTTCGCCAGATCGAGCTTGATCACTTCTGAAGGACAGGAGCCTACTAAAAATAGAGTGCCAATGTCAGGGCGACGTTCGAGCAACTGATCGACAATGCGATCTAGTTCTTCGTTGGCATCGGCTAGCCCCGCGAGATCCCGTTCGCCAAGAATTGCCGTCCCAAATCTTGGTTCTGCAAAAATCATCACTCCAGCCGCAGACTGGACAAGATGGGCGCAGGTGCGAGAACCAACTACAAGAAAAAACGCATCCTGCATCTTACGGTGTAGCCAGACTATTCCTGTCAAGCCACAAAACACCTCTCTCTGACCCCGTTCCTTTAGTATGGGGATATCTGTCTTGATTTGGTTAGGAACTTCTGTGCAAGGCTCTAGAGCCATGTTTTGCTCTCCTCTGGGGATAAAAACCCAAAATTTTCTAAAGTCTAAGCCTTCATTCTTGAAGGGTTAGTCTCTGTCGTATGGCAAAAGCCATTGATTTAAAGGTAATCAATAAAATTAATTATCTTTACTATATTTAGTAAAACCAAGAGACCGATCAAAAAGTTGCAAAGGTTTACAGGAGTATAAGGTTCTACAAACGTTTTATGGGGATCGTAAGTATATATGCTCGTTTATATATCCATCAAACGGGGAAATGAATGGGTAATGAAAAAAATAGTAGTGCTAAAAAGGATGGGCGACGCTTCGCGTCGCCCATCCTTTTTTAGCACTATAGCTGCCGCCAACTGTATCAGGACATAAAACCCCAAAGAGAGTTGCCGCGCTCCGCGCGGCAACTCTCTTTGGGGTTTTGATTTTATCCTAACAAAACTGGCGGCAGCTATATAATTAAGCCCACTTGCTTAGGCACAATTAAATATAATAAATATAAAACTTAAATATAAAAGCTAAAAGCCTGTAGTGCAAGCACTACAGGCTTTTAGCTCTAATTTTTTAATCATGTCCAGCTACTTATTCATTTGTGTTCATTGCAGAGTAATTACAATTAAATGCTAGATTTTTGGACAAAAACCAGTGGAACTTGGATCAATGTCTTGGCGATCGCCATTGGTACGAGTTTAGGACTAATCCTACGCGGTCGGTTCCTCTCCCAAATTTTACCTATCCTTAAGCAGGCGATCGGGCTAATTACGATATTTGTAAGCTTTAATATGGCAAATAGCTTACTGAGGGTGAAAGCTGGTGTTTTGGATGGTGTCATCCTCTCGCTGATTTCCTTAATCCTTGGCGGCACGATGGGCGAGTTAGGACAAATTGAAAAGCGATTAGAAGCGATCGGTGACTGGTTGAAAGCGAAATTTAAGGGCAAGGGCAAATTTACCGAAGGATTTGTTGCGGCTAGCCTATTGTTTTGTATTGGACCAATGGCAATTATTGGCAGTCTTAACAATGGGCTTAGGGGTGACGATAATCTTCTAGCGCTCAAATCGACTCTAGATGGATTTATTTCCATTGTGTTTGCGAGTACCTACGGTGTGGGGGTGGGATTTTCCGCTTTGCCCGTTGCGATATATCAAGGCTTTATGTCTCTGCTCGCGGGGAATTTAGCTCAAAGTCTACCCGATCCCGCTAATGCTCCGTCTGTGTTAATTATTACGGGAGTGGGTGGATTAATGTTGTTAGGGTTGGGGCTAAATCTTTTAGAACTAGCTAAAGTACGGGTTGCGTCTTTTCTACCTGCTTTAGCGATCGCTCCCCTAGTCTATTGGCTAGCAAATAGCCTGAAATAGTATTAGCTAAAACCCCCAAGCTCTCTGGCGCACGCGTAGATTGCGCCAGAGAGCTTGAGGGTTTTAGCCCAGATCTTACATTGATGTTATTTATGCTATAAATTACTTAAGCTCCTCTGTGGCGTGCGTGACTACCGATAATGTGTCTTGATCGATAATTGTTTTCTAGGAGTCTTAGCAGTCTTCGCCGCAGTAAACCAGACTTGCATCTGGGAACTTAAGTTAGGTTAAGCGCCTTGGCTCCACCTGGTTTTACCGGGTCAAACAACTGAGGTAAGACGGCGTTGCGGAGGGGTGACCAAACCTATTGCAGCATCATCTAACGTGGTAATGCAGAAATTATATAATGTGAAAATTGTAGAGTTTCAAGCTAATTTCAAGCCAATATAAAATAAAATTTTTAAAAGTGCTTGCAATTCCATCAAACCATGTTATATTAGCTAAGCGAAACAACGCGGGGTAGAGCAGCCTGGTAGCTCGTCGGGCTCATAACCCGAAGGTCGATGGTTCAAATCCGTCCCCCGCCATTCAAAAACAGAACCCTTGCTAATGCAGGGGTTCTGTTTTTTTAACTCTGTTTTTTAGCTGTTTTTATATCTACAGTCACTTGACTTAAGATAAGAATTGACTGTCGGCGCGAAGCGCCGACAGTCAATTCTTGGGGTTTTTATTCGTCTTGCTCTAAGGCTAATTCCCAAAATGGCGTTGCCATTTTGGGAATTTCAAAACCTTACTGGGTTTGTTTTTTAATTCAATGAAGTGTTGGCTTCACTTCATTGAATTGGTATAAGGTGTGAGTATATTTAGCTGCTTATGAGTTGGTAATGCTTCTAAATAGATACCCAACTATCACACCAATAATAAGCGCCCATATTTGTCCAGTTTTGACAAAGTTATCCCAACCTTTCCCAACCTCTCCCATGACATCTTGTTTAAATTGTTGAGCCAGTAAATCCATGTTTATATGGGCTTGAATATCAGCAATAGAGAGGCTGCTAGCGAGATTGATATGATTTGGGTTAAGAGCCGATAGGTCGGTACTGACTACTAAATGTTGAGCAAAATCAAGCATAGTTTTCGAGGATGTGTTTTTAGGGTTAATTTAATTTACTAGAGCTTTGCTCTTTTAATTTACTAGAGCTTTGCTCTAAGGTTTTGTCGTTTATGTGCAAAACTACCAGAGTCATGTCATCAGTATGAGTATGCCCTTCTCCAATAAAGTTTTGTACTTCTTGGAAGATGTAGTCAAGAATCATTTGGGGGCGGGTTACATCATCGGAAAGCGGAAAGCAATTTTGGCAAGCCCAGTCTAGAGCTTTACGGAGATTTTCTTCGTCAAAGCGATCGCCTTCAGGGCTTGCAGCCTCCGTAAACCCATCCGTGTAGTAAATAACTACATCGCCTGAATTTAAAGTGGTACTACGCTCTTCATATTTGGAACCAGCTTCCAAACCAATCAACGCGCCCATCGTGTCGAGGGCATGGACAGATCGAGTCTTAGCTCGCCAGTGCAAGGCAGGGGTATGGGCAGCATTACTAAAGGAAAGAATCTGGGTTTCAGGATCGTACTCCGAATAAAACATAGTTACGAAGCGATGGGATTTTTCCAAATCTTCATACATCACTTCATTGAGGTGTTCCAGAATTTTGCTGGGGGAATGATTATTTAATACCTCAGCACGCAACATTCCTCTAGTCATGGTCATGATTAAGCCTGCGGGTACACCCTTGCCCATGACATCACCAACGACAAAGCTCCAGCGATCGCCTTTTTGAATGGGGATAAAGTCGTAGTAGTCACCGCCAACTCGACTAGCTGTGGAGCAACGTGCCGAGATCTCAATCCCTTGAATCTTGGGACAATTGCGTGGCAAGAGTTGGCGTTGGATTTCTGCGCCGATCTCCATCTCGCGATCTTGGCGCTCTTTTTTGATTAATTCGGTTGTGAGTTCGTGATTTTCTAGCCCTACCGAAGTTTGATCGGCAACGAGGCGCATCAAAGTGCGCTTATTGTCTGTCCACACATAATCAGGCTTGCGACTAAATATATAGAGGCGACCACGCACAGAATTTTTGACTAATACGGATGTGCCAAACAAATGGACATCAGCGCCTAGATAACGACTGACCATCTCATCAAGAGCAGTTGGGCTACCAGTTAAAACCTGCTGAATGGCTCGCTCGATTGCCGTTCTGACCTGCTGGGCTTTCATGCCACCTTGATTACGTTCGGGGCAATGCAACGACTCTAGACGGATTTGTCCGCTTGCTTTAAATAAAATTAGTGCGCCACCATCGGAGTCAGTTACACGACTGGCAATTAGGGGAATTAATTCTAAAAATTGGTTGAGGTTACTAAAGCTGCGGAGAGCGTAACCCAAAAAGCTAAGTAGCTCATGGATTTTGTTTTGATCTTGACTCATCCGTCTGAGTAGATCTTTGAGATCCTTCATCACCATTACAGAGGCATTGTCTGGATCTGGCTGTGGTGGGAGGGATCTATTTCTAGGTGGCAATGATAGGGACATACCAATGCTGCAACGCTAGGTGGTTAGTATGAAAGCTAATTTAGTCCAATAGTGTAGCCTTAGTTGGACAAAAATTAACAGGCGATTTCAGTAATTTGCTAAAAGTTATTTCAGAAGACTCATCTCATGCTATCGATTTGGTCAATTCCGTACGCAAATTGCTAGTTACTCAATAGGGCTTCTACAAATTCATAGCTGGAGAATGGGCGCAGATCTTCGATCCCTTCGCCAGCGCCAATAAATCTGATGGGTAGTCCTAGTTGCTGTACTACAGCGATCGCTACGCCACCCTTTGCTGTGCCATCGAGTTTAGTAAGGATCACCCCCGTAATTCCTGCGGATTGGGCAAATACTTCTGCTTGCTTGAGTCCATTTTGTCCTAGGGTGGAGTCGAGTACCAGCAGGGATTCGATCTTTGCCTCGGCAGACTTTTTATCAACGATACGACGAATCTTGCTGAGTTCCTCCATCAAATTTTTCTTGTTTTGCAATCGACCTGCGGTATCGACGAGTAATAACTCCGTACCTCTAGCTTGGGCGGCACTGATGGCATCAAAGACAACGGCGGCGGGATCGGCATTTTGGGCAGGATTGCAGATCACATCTACATTCGATCTTTGTCCCCAACTCTTGACCTGTTCAACGGCGGCGGCTCGGAAGGTGTCGGCGGCGGCAATTAGGGTTTTGTAACCCGACTTTACGCTTAGATGCGAAAGTTTACCGATGGTTGTGGTCTTACCTGCCCCATTCACGCCCGTGATCAACCAGATATTTAATTGGCTTTTTTCTGGGATCAGCATGGGTAGGGGAGATTCTCCCTTATGGTTGACATCCAGCATTTCGCGCAAAATTTGTTTGAGATAGGCGATCGCTTCTTCAGGAGGCAAAACTTCCTTACGCAGTTTTTCCTGTAACTTGGCAATAATTAGATCCGTTGCCTTCACGCCCACATCAGCCTGTAATAACAAAGCCTCAATGTCATCAACGGAATCGGCGCTAAGCGGACCTTGTCCAACGATCGCCTTGAGTTGATTGACTAGGGAGAGGCGAGTTTTGTCTAAACCTTGGCGCAGTCGATTGAGCCATGTGATTTCCTCGACGGAAATTTCTTCGGGACGACGACCCTGAGAGGCAAGTACTTCCGCCGACCAGATAAAGTCATCATCAAACTTGATGGTGGATCTACGACGAGGTGCGGGTTTAACTTCTGGCTCTGGTTCTATAATGGCCGTGGCTTCAAGGGCTGCAATGCGGGCTAGGCGATCGCTTTCGGACTGCATCCAAAAGGGGACAGGTGCGGTTTCGGCGATCGTTTCTATCTTTTCAATTTCGGTGGCGATCGGTGCAGATTCCTCTGTAGCGACTTCTTGAGAGATAACTATGGGATTTTCTGGCGACTCTGTGGGAATGACTTCAGGCTCGGTTGCTGAAATTGGGGCAACTTCTTGTGGGGCAATTTCTACCGTTGCAATTGCGGGTTCGGCGATCGGCGGCTCTGTAGTTTCTAACTTGTTAGTATCTTCTGGTACGACAGATCGTGCTTCAGATTCAGCAATTTCTGGAGCAGGCTTTGCTTCAATTACATCTGCTTGCTGCTGGACATTTGCATAGGCTGCTTTTGCCCAGTTCAATAAATCTTGGGAGGCAGGCGATACGGTAGAGCCAGAATCGGCACTTGCTTCCGATTCTGGTGCTTTTGCGTCAGTTTGGACTGGCTCTACAGGTTGACTATTTGCATCTTTGTCATCATCAAACTTTCGCCGAAACCAGTTAAACACCATACTAATAACCTCGCGCAATGCCTCAATCTATAATCAGTCCAATAGTAGTTGCAGATGGCAAATGCCATCTAAGTAGCTAGGCATAGCTAAAACCCAAATTCAAAATCTATGATGCAAGCGCAGCGTACACCAAGGCTTTGGGTTTTATATCTAATCGCACTTAGCTAATTAAATCCTACTCTTGAATTTATTATCAGCCTACTAAGCTAGTTTACGGTGTATGGGTTACTAGCACTAAGTCCGATCTAGACGGTTTCCCGAAATACGTGTTCACCATTAGTTGTGATGTTTCCGCATCGGGCACAGACCATAGCGACATGACAATGCTGGGAGTCCCAGCTAAGATAAAGGCTCTCGACAGATGTAGGTTAGAAATGTCTCTTGCTTCTTGCTCTGCTTGGAGTAAATCTCCAGTGGGTTTCCCCACAATCAAAAAGTCTTTACCTTTAGGAGCAAGGCGCAGCCGCATAGGTAGGTATTTTCAGCTTGAACATATTCTGAACTGTATTTGTAGAAAACCCTAAATTATCGAAAGCACGACCATAGGTTAAAGGATCTCCCGAACTCCTAGCAACTTCGACTTGAGTTTTTGCACCATCTACAGAGAATCTCCCAAAGCGAAATAATGACTCTCTGATGAGATTGTTTAACTCTTCACCAATAGATCGAGGATTGGACTGCTTGAATTTATGAAAGAGTGAATTTAAATTTGGAATGTCTTCGATACTAGCTAGTTTTTTTGATTTAGAATCAATACCAATGGAATTAGTACCAATGGAATTAAGTAGTTCGGCATAAGTAAACTTAAAACCTAGAAGAGCATACCGCCCCTGCGCGGGCGGTATGCTCTCTGGTTTTGGTTTTTAATTATGCCGAACTACTTAGTTCTATCTCGCATTTCTCCGTTGATGTTGTTCAAATCCATCAAATCTTGGGGGCTTAAACGTTGCAAGACAGGGAACTTCTTAAGGTTTTGTTGTACATCTTCCATTAATCCTTGGAGTTCCTTAAGATTTTGTAGCACCTCTGACATGCCATTATTTATTTTTTGCAACGATGGATAAGCACCAATAAGGTCTCCACTTCTGAGCTTTGGTGTAGCATTAGCCAAGTTTTGAATTACTTGATTTAGGTTGCTATATAGCTACAGTCACTTGAATTAGGACAAATCAAACCCCAAGAATTGACTGGCGGCGCTTCGCGCCGCCAGTCAATTCTTGGGGTTTATGTCCTAGTACAGGCAACAGCTATAAATTGAGCGGAACTTCGGTAAAGAAACAACTTCTTGCCCCTGTATGACAGGCGATCGCTCCAATTTGCTCGATCTTGACTAAAATTACATCGCGATCGCAATCGTAATAGAGGTGCTTTAGCTTTTGGATATGTCCTGATGTCGCCCCCTTGTGCCATAACTCTTGACGTGATCGGCTCCAATAATGAACTTCACCCGTAGCAACTGTGCATTCTAAGGCTTGACGATTCATCCAAGCCATCATCAAAATCGTGCCATCTTGCCAGTCTTGAGCGATCGCAGGAATTAGCCCTTGCGCGTCATATTTGAGATTTTCGATCCAGTTATTGGTCATGTTTTTAGGGATTGAGCATATTGGATAACTATCGCCAGATAGGTTTGGAGAAAATCTCCACCGCAATTTTTGGGGGTGGAGTTTCACCCTGCAAGTCTCTTTGGGGCTTGCCCTAATATACCTAGCGACAGCTATAAGCTTAGCAAACAGGGATATAGCAGTAGCCAGTTATGTTAGGACAAAAACAAAACCCAGAAGAGTGTTGCGGCGCTTCGCGCCGCAACACTCTTCTGGGTTTTATGTCTTAACTTATTTGGCTATAGCTATATGATGAAGATATTGTCTAAAATTCAGCGCAAAATCTAGCGCAAAATCAACAACATCAGATGCAAGATCAAAAGGCGATTGTATTAGGGGTTTCTGGGGCATCAGGCATGATCTATGCCGTGCGATCGCTCAAATTTTTGCTAAATAATAACTACAATGTCGATCTGGTGGCTTCTAAGGCAGCAATGATGGTTTGGCAGTCTGAGACTAATGTTGCCATGCCTAGTAATTTGCGATCGCAGGAACAGTTTTGGCGCGATCGCAGTGAGGCAGACGGCGGCAGACTAATTTGCCATCAATGGGCGGATGTGGGGGCAACGATTGCCAGTGGTTCCTTTCGGACGTTAGGAATGTTGGTGATTCCTTGCAGTATGGCTACGGTTGCCAAAATTGCCCATGGGCTGAGTTCCGATCTGTTGGAACGCGCCGCTGACGTACATCTCAAGGAAGGAAGAAGATTGGTAATCGTTCCTCGCGAAACGCCCTTAAGTTTGATCCACCTACGCAATCTCACCACCCTAGCCGAAGCAGGGGCAAGGATCGTGCCTGCCATCCCCGCTTGGTATCACAATCCCCAAACGATCGAGGACTTGGTTGATTTTGTGATCGTCAGAGCACTCGATCAACTGGATATTGATGCCGATTTAATCCAACGCTGGCAGGGTAAAATGCCCTCTGGCATTGTTTCTATGGCTCTAGGAGAATCAGGATTATGACGCGATCGCCATTTACCTCCAAACCCAATACTAAGCCCTCTAATCAAGGCTCACTAGGGACGATCGCGATCGTCCAGCTAGTCCTTCTATGCTCTTGCATTACCTTGGGGGCAGCGATCTTTGTCCAAAACTTCTCAACTGCGGTACAGATTTTCTTTTTGGGACAAAAAACGATCGCCATCCCTTTGAGCGTAGCCATGCTGGTGGCTTTCATCGGTGGCGGTATTCTTGCCCTAGTAATCAATGCGATCGCCTCTTGGCGGCATAATCTCCTCCTTCGTCGAGCTGTAATTGCGGCTGGATATGACAAAGCACCTCAAGAACAGGGCAGGGCTGAGTTTAATACTAAACAAGAATTTAGTGCCGATAATCGCACCTATGATGAGTATGAGGAAGAAGAGGACGAGGATGAGGAAGGAGAGGATGAGGATGAAGAAGACTATGAAGAGGAGGAAGATGACGATCCCGACACTGTGCCCTATGGCGATCGCCTAAACATGAAATCAAGAAAATCGGATCGACCAAAACGCGATCGTCCGCCCCTTGATGCCAAATTTATCAAGTAAGTAATACTAATTCCCAAAAGTGTGGCTACACTTTTGGGAATTAGAAACCAAACCCAGTAAGGGTTTTAAAATCACAAAATGGCTACGCCATTTTGTGATTTGGGATAACGTCTGTTCGGGACAAGCTGGCAAATTTTAAAAGCCCAAAAGTAAAAGCCTTGCTACGCAAGGCTTTTACTTTTGGGCTTTGAGAAAGGGTTTGCGTAGCAAACCCTTTCTCAAAGCCCGTTTCAAATTATCTCGAACTCACGTGCTATAGCCACTTAAATCAGGAAATCAAACCCAATAGAGAGTTGCGGCGCGAAGCGCCGCAACTCTCTATTGGGTTTGATTTTTGTCCTAACATTGCTGACTATAAATGTAGGTTTAACTATAGGTTGTAAGTTTATATATTTGCGCGGGAAAACTTACAATACAATAGAATACGTGCTTTACATTCGCTCTAACCTATAAGGCTCGTATGTTAGGCAAGCTACTCGATCGCCGCTACCGCATTATCAGAGAATTAGCAGAAGGAGGTTTTTCCCAAACTTACCTTGCTGAAGATACACGATTGCCCAAAAACCCCCAATGCGTCGTCAAACATCTTAATCCGACCATAGACGATCCAGTTTTTACCCAAAAAGCGCTCGAACTTTTTAAGGCTGAGGCAGAAACCTTACAAGAATTAGGCAAACATGATCTCATTCCCCAGCTTTACGCCTATTTCCAAGAAAACAAAGAATTCTATCTCGTTCAGGAATATATTGCAGGTCATCCCCTTAGCTCCGAAATGTCTCCTGGCAGTCAAATGGCTGAAGCAAGAGTCGCGCAGATTGTCAAAGAAGTTCTGGAAATCCTCCGATTTGTCCATAAATATAATGTCATCCATCGAGATATTAAGCCGAGTAATTTGATCCGTCGTCATAGCGACGGCAAGTTAGTTCTCATTGACTTTGGCACGGTCAAACAGGTGCAAATGGAAGTAGCCAATGCAAAGAACAAAGCTAGAGTAACCCTGCCAATTGGCACTCCTGGATATATGTCCTACGAGCAGGAACGGGGGCAATCCGTATCTAACAGTGACATCTATTCTTTAGGAATGCTGGCTTTGCAAGCGCTGACGGGCAAACATCCCAGTCAATTTCCTCGCGATCGCGATAATGAAATTAACTGGCGGAGCTATGCTAAGGTTTGTCGCGAATTTGCCGCAGTTTTGGATCGCATGACGCGCTGCAATCCTCGCGATCGCTATCAATCGGTTGAAGAAGTGCTGAGGGATATTGCCAAACTACCTAAATTAAGCACAGTCTCGCCTCGAATTACTGATGAACGGGAAGTAAATAGGTTAAATCCCCTATTGCCCTTAGCCATATCCTGCATTGCCTTAGCAGGCGGAGTTTATCTATTTAACGCAGTTAATGCAGGATGGAACCCTTTCAAAAACGATATTGATATTCCATCCATCAATAGATCGTTACCCCCTGCATCTCCATCGGTAACTTCTCCAATATCACAAACATCACCAATATCAAATCTCGACAACTCTAGTTACGAAAACCTGAGCAGCTTTCTTAAAGAGAAAAACTGGAAAGCAGCAGATCGAGAAACCTATACTCTGCTACTCAAGGCGGCGGGAAGTCAATCCTATAATGATGGGACATTCCATCCCGATGAGTTTAATCGGATCAGTTGCGCAGATCTAGTTTTGATCGATCAGCTCTGGACACAGGCTAGTAACGGCAAACAGGGTTTCACTGCTCAGAAAAAAGTCTATGAAGATTCGGGCAGAGATATTCGCAAAACCTACGAAAACCTTGGCTGGTTGACTCCATCGGGCGAACTAACGATCAATACCGCCTACGATCACCAAACTATGCGGTGGCAATATATCGAAGGTCGTCAACCCAATTTCAAGGCTCCGCCCGTCGGTCATCTCCCATTTCTGCTCCGCGATCCCAGCAAAAATTTAGATCGTCTGATTACTCTTTATCGATGTTCGTCCTAAAACTATGCGATTAAATGTGCGATTAAATATGCGATTAAATATGCGATTAAAATTCCCCGTTCAGGTTTTCCTGCTCGTTAGCTGCCTTGCTTTTAGCTATGTGGCTTTTGGTGAGTCGAAAGCCTTAGCTCAGGTTGCTGAAGTCCCTAACCCCGATCGCAATGGTGACTTTAGTTCGGCGTTTCAACGTGGCAATCGGGGTTTCTACACCATTAATAAATGGCTAGTCGTTCAGCCCATGAGTTTTAGCATGAAAGACTATGGCTTAAATTGTCGCTATGAACCTAATGGGCAGCTCCGATCGCAGATTCAAAGAGGTGCGGTGATCACGGCGGTATTTAAAGGGACTCCCAATTTGCGGACTGTCGAACCACCAGATCCCGCTAATGATGCGATCGTCTTCGATAGTAATGGATCGCCATGGCTCAGAGTCAAAGGAGTCGAGAATGAATTAGCCAACCCCGTCCAGCCCGTGAGTTTTGAGCAATTAGGGGAGTGCTATGTCAGGGCTAACTTAAAATATATTGCCCCAATCAACCCTGACTCTCTGATTTTTGATCACAAGTAAGTAGCTAGGCATAAGTAAACTTAAAACCCAGAAGAGCATACCGCCCGCACAGCGGGCGGTATGCTCTTCTGGGTTTGGTTTTTAACTCTGCCTAGCTACTTAATACCAATTCACAAAAGTGTTGTCACACTTTTGTGAATTACAGCTATAGCCAAATATAGCTGCCGCCAGTTTTGTTAGGACAAAATCAAAAGCCCAAAGAGAGTTGCCGCGCTCCGCGCGGCAACTCTCTTTGGGCTTTTATATCCTGATACAGTTGGCGGCAGCTATAAGTTAAGACATAAAGCCCAGAAGAGTGTTGCGGCGCAAAGCGCCGCAACACTCTTCTGGGCTTTGTTTTTGTCTAACATAACCTTACAACCTAACGGAAATAGCTCTTTCCCGCGCTTTCCGAGAATGCGGCTCACAAGTCTCACAATATGTTATTCTAAGACCAAGGGAGTAGGTAAAAAATTTACTAAATCAAATTTACTAAATCAAACAGATATGCAAGGGAATAGGCGTATTAAGTGTTGTAGTAGACACTAGCGGCTTAACTACATCTATTTTTATCAGCTTTTATTTTTATTAGCTTTGATCAGTTTTGCATATCGTCAAGAATGCCTCGCAGTTCATGCTCCCCCATGAACAAGAGACAGGTCGTAAGGTGCAGTTATCTGTCGCTACATACTAGGGTATCTGTGCCTTGCTTTTGCTATGTCATTCGTGAATTGGTATGAGGACAGAGGGTTGCCGCGCTCCGCGCGGCAACCCTCTGTCCTCATACCGTGTATAGAGCAGCTATACATTAGAAAAATCCTGATAACTGATAGAGCCGACGGAGAATTGCCATAATTTTTTTGTCGTAATTAATATCCTCAGCCCATCGTCCTGCTAGTTGTCCCAGTAGAGGGGCTGTGCCCCTCTTGACGATACTAAACCTCGGATCGACTAAGGGCTGTACTAAAGGTTTGGTGGTGGCATAGGCTTTCAAATGCTGAATTTGTGCCCTTACCCCAATGCGCCGATCGTCAAAGCGATCGCCCCTAGCTCCATGACCAGTTGCACCTATGCCACCAAAGTTATTTTGTTCGGGTCGAACATCCCCATCAAATTGCAAAAAACCCGTTTCCAGACACATCTGACAAAAGGCAATGTCATAGTTAACGCCTTCGATCGCTCCTTCTTCTCGATAAATGGTTGGCAAGTCTCCATAGAGATGTAAAGGGGCTTGGTTAATTTGTAAGAGGCGCAGAAGTTGGACTTCGGAAGTAGTCCCATCACCCATGATGCGATCAATTCTCCCAGCGAGCACGCGCGAACATAATTTTTCGCGATTGGCGGCACTAGTAAGAGCCGACATATCTTGGGCTTGAGCAGTATCTTTGCCAAGGCGACCGAATGCACATAGGGCGATCGCTCCAACTCCGTATTGAAGAAACTGCTTCCTTCTCATAAACCTTCTATTAACCGCTGTAGGTTGTCTAATTACTAATTAACTAAGCATTAATTAACTAAGCACTAATTAACTAAGCACTAATTAATTTTGTTGTAATAGACATTAATGAGACTGTCCTGTTTCTGGCAAGGGGGATTTGACGGATATTGAGTGCGCGGATCGCTGCAACTGCGAGGATCTTGCGAATAGGCGGAAGCGCTCCCTGCAAATGGAACTAGTAAAGCTGAAGCAGAGATGATAGATAGTAAGAATTTCATGATAATAACCTTGATGATAGATAATTAATTTTTTGAGGTTAAAGATATTTATATCCAATTAAAATGATGTTTAATTGATTTCTGGTTTTTTTGAGCCATTTAGCTTAACTAGATAGAAGCTTATATTTCTAAAAGTTAACCAAGACGATGTTTAAGGAAGTTGGGAATATCCATCCCCCGATCGTTCACGGCAGACTTGCCTGTGTAGAGAAGGCTATCGGAGACAGCTTCGATCAAGGCTGGATTTGTAGTTGATGCTTTTGCCAAATCCAAAAACAAACTCTCAATTTTTTGCATCGATTCAATAACGTGATGTTTGATCTTGATGCAATCGGTAGCTAACCAAAAGGATTGAGACTCTTCAATAGAACAATCAGCGATCAGGATTTCTATCTCATCTAGCAAACAATCCACATCATTTTGCAAATTTTGGGGCTGTGAATCTTGGGGCTGTAGCTCGGCATCATGGAGCAACAGCCGAGGTTGAAAATAATGTGAATAGATGGGGGGGGTGGGGAAGGCATCACTTTGCATACATCCCCCCTAGTTTGGAAAGACCAAGTGAGGATAGGTAGAGGTGCTCGCTTGGTGGTTCAGGTTGGTGAGATGGGCGCAGTTTAGGGTAGGTGAGATCGGCTAAAACTTCTAAAATACGGCAAAAATCTCGATGTCTGCGCCTACCACTCAGAAATTGCGGCATTTCCGATGAATGGGCATTTTTTTGCCAGTAATGGCGCAGATTGGCGATCGCATTCCAAAAGCTACACATCTCCTCATGGGTACAAGCTAGTAGAAAGCTCTCGATTTCATGGAGCAAATACGAAAAGCGATCGGCAATGCTCGGACGAACCCCAAGCTGTTGGGGACACAAAGGAATCGCCAAGGATCTGGGGATTAAATTAAGGTGACGTTGGGGCAAATGATGGGGGGCGCTCATGTTTCAATGCCTCTGCTTGTGAGGTTATATGAGGAAAAGTCGTTTTTTGTCGGAAAACATAATTTCCCTATTGCTATATGCACTTACCAGTGATACAAGAGTTAAATATTTCTTTATGTGAGGGTAAGTGAGTTTAGCGACCAGTACAAAGGACTTAAGGCTGAGTAAATCAACTACATAAGCTTTGTTGGCAATCAGCATACGACTCAAATTTCAATTTGCACACCAGAAAAAATAGTATTTTTTGTCAGTAAATACATGAATAAATCCAAAAGTATCCATTAGTAATACGAGGAATAATTGATAGTTATCCAATCAAAAATCAATCCCTTATTCGATCCCTTATTCGACCCTTGTTTGATTCTTTATTTGTCAGTAGCTCTAAAATAATGACTATATATATTTGCCAAATAACTTTGTTTTAAGCATCTATATTGACTTGCAAATATATTGGTATCGGTAAAAACAAGATCCTTAAGTATTTTGCTTGCAAAAACAATAATTTATAGATAAAGTGGCTGCACCTGATTTTTAACCCAATCCCAAGAAGCTTATAGGTAAGGGTTTATCAGAAAAGACAAGAAAAAATTGGTACCTATTAAAGCCAATGTCAGACTAAATCTGGATCTGGATAAAAACTAGGCAAAGCCATTGCAAATACAAAAATATATGTTATTTATCTAACGTGAAAAAACAAGAATATGTAAATTAAATCATCTGCAAAAGCTGGAATTAGTCATTCCTTAAACAAGATCGACTTCATCGACTGATAAATAGAGACAACCATATGAGTTTAAGCAAACATCAACTGTTTATTTGAAATCTAGAATCCATTAAATTCATTGCAACTTTCGCCCTTACTAATCCAATACCGAGACATTAACTGAGAGGAGTTACGACCATGACCACGATAACCATTGAAGATGCGATCGCCATCGTTGATGCTGCCATAAAGGATAAGCGTCTCAGCAATATTCAGGAGCAACTACTCCGCCAAACATGGGAGGGCAAGACCTATGCCGAGATTGCCGAATCCTGTGGCTATGATTCTTCCTACATTCGCGATGTAGGTTATCGTCTGTGGCAGATATTAACTAATGCTTTTGGCGAAAGGGTGACCAAGCACAATCTCCAAGTGGTGGTAAGGACTCAAGCTAAGCGTTTTCGCTCTAAGGCCGTGACGAGTGATATTCCCCTAGCGACCCATCCCCTGAGTCTAGTCAATCCTCACAATCCCGAAACATTGACGGTGCAGGGGATTCACCCAGATGTCAAACGCTGCGATTGGGGTAATGCGATCGATACTTCAATTTTTTACGGTCGTACGGAAGAACTCGAAACTGTGAAAAATTGGGTGATCGACGATCGCTGTCGGCTGTTGGGTGTATTTGGAATGGGAGGCATCGGCAAAACTGCCTTTGCCACCAAACTAGCAGAACAGGTACAGTCGGACTTTACCCTAATTGCTTGGCGATCGCTGCGTAATGCGCCAACCGTGGAAGTGATGTTGGGGGAATTAGTGAGCTTTTTGACAAACCAAGAAATTGCGGCATTACCACAGGATTTCGACCGTCTTTTAGGAATGTTGATTGCCGTTTTGAAGCAATCACGATGCTTAATCATTCTAGATAATGTCGAGTCAGTTTTGCGTAGTGGCGAAATTACAGGGCAGTATAACGAAGGTTACGAAGGTTATGGGGAATTGTTCCGTCAAGTAGGCGAGGTACGCCACCAGAGCTGTTTGATTTTGACCAGTCGCGAAAAGCCCCATGATGTGTTACCCCCCGATAGTAGCGATCGCCTAGTGCGTTCTTTGCAACTCACGGGCTTAAAAGAAGAAGCCAGACAAATGTTTCAACCAGAATTAGCGATCGCCCCTGAGACTGGTAAGTTGATCGATTTTTATTGCGGTAATCCTCTTGCCCTAACGGTGGTATCCCGTTCAATCCACAGCATGTTTGATGGAGATATCCAAGAGTTTATCGATCAAGATGCCAACGTGTTTGGCGATATTCGCTATCTCCTCGATCAACAGTATGGTCGCCTTTCCGAACGCGAGCAACAGGTAATGTATTGGTTGGCGATCGAGCGCGAACCGATCACTACCGACAATCTCCGTCAAGATATCGTGCCGATGATTTCCAAATCGCAAATTTGGGAATCGGTCATCTCCCTACGTTGGCGATCGCTGATCGAAAAGAATGCCAATAGCTTCACCCAGCAGCCCGTAGTCATGGAATATATGACCGCACGCTTGATTGATGAAGCTTACCAAGCAGCGATCGCAGGCAATCCTGAATTCCTCATGAGCTATGCCCTAGTTCAGCCCCGTGCGGAAGACTACATTCGCGAAACCCAGATCCGCCAGATCCTTCAGCCTTTGAGCGATCGCCTCCTCGCCCACTATGGCAGCGTCGATACTTTACAGCGCGAATTGCAGATTTTGCTAGAGACTTTGCGCGATCGCCAAACCGCGATCGGCTATGCCCAAGGCAATATCATGAATCTATTACGGGCTTCCCAAAGCGACCTCACCAAAAACTTTTGCCGCTTTCCCGAACGGGTCACGGAACATTCTGACTTACAAATTTTAGAGCGCTTGCTCGAAAGCGATCGGGCTGGGGGGCTTGCCACATGGGATCATCGTATTCCTTGGGCAAACAATCCCCTCGCTCAACAAACTTCCGAATCCAAAACCCAGATCCGCAGCAAAAATCTCTATTACCAATGGACAGAAGGTTCTCTCGAACAGTTACAACAGGAACTCAAGCAACAGCCTAAACTCCGTAAGAGGTACCATGCTTGGTTAAATGAGACTGAATTTGCCGCGATCGATGCTGATTTTGAAGCGGTCAAAATTACCGATACCCTCAATCAACCCGTTGAAGCCAGATTAGTTTTTATCAATGAGGTTAATATCGTAGAACCACCGATCGGTTTACCAACTCCAAGCGCTCGCCGCGCGGAAGTAAGAAGAAGAAAGCAAGCATTGCAAGCCAATCGCTCGAAAAAATTGGGTTAGTCCTCTCCAAAAATAGAGAGCCTTATCCCAATGAAGAAATGGCATAGCCATTTCTTCATTGGAAAACCATTTCTCAAAGCCCAAAAGTAAAAGCCTTGCATAGCAAGGCTTTTACTTTTGGGCTTTGAGAATTTGCCAGCTTATACCAATTTCCAAAAGTGTAGCTACACTTTCGGAAATTGAAAACCAAACCCAGTAAGGTTTTTAAAAACACAAAATGGCGTAGCCATTTTGTGTTTTGGTATTAACTCGAACTGACGTTTACTAGGCTTAGTTTTTACAGCAATTTTCGATCAAAAGAACCATAAGAAACTTTTTGAAAGTGTTGCAAAGCAACACTTTCAAAAAGTTTCTTGGTTTGGATTTGAGCGCAAAGCGCTGTAATTCAATCAGGATTTAAAAGTTTATGAGGGAAAAATCGTTTTGGTCTTACTACTCAGTTCGCGAATATCAATCTGTTCCCAGAGGATGCGATATAGTTGCAGTGGTTCTTCTTTCCCTTTAACTTTAATCAAGTCTAACTTCTCTAAAGGTAAATGCAAACTTTCAATCTTTACCTTTGTACTCTCAGAGATAAATACATCACCAGCTTGCGCCGCCGTGCAGATTCGGCTAGCCACATTCATCGTGTCGCCAATATTTGTATACTGAATCAGGTTTTCAGAGCCAATGTTGCCCGAAGCAACCATCCCCGTATTCAGTCCGATGTGAATTTGAATTTGCAGATCCCGTCCTTGTTCAGTCCAATCCTCATTTAATTTTCGCATCGCCCACTGCATAGCGATCGCCGCATTAACTGCCATGATCGCATCATCATCTCTTTGATAGGGAGAACCCCAAACGGCAAGCAAGGCATCCGCAATGTATTTCTCCAAAGTACCACCAAAGGGAAAGACTATATCTTCAACCATCACTTTGAAATATTCATTCAAGAATTCCAAAACCTTGCGTGGCTGCATCGGTGCTGTCATTTCGGTAAAGCCACTAATATCTGAAAATAGAGCCGTAACTTCTGTCTCAATAATCCGATTTAAGTCCCAACCCTCTTCAATTTTTTGACTGACCGCCGCAGGAAAAAATCGTTCTAATTTAGTGCGACGGATTACTTCCGATTGCATACTTTGATAGAGATTTGCATTTTCGATCGCGATCGCCGCCTGATTAGCAAGACTGCTCAAAAATTCTAAATCTTCTTTATGGTAAGCATGACCGTGGGAAAGGTTATCCACGTATAGCACGCCGATCGTGCGATCCCTTGGTTTTAGGGGCGCACACATGGCAGCTTGGATCGATTGCTGAATGATCGATTGAGAACTGTCAAAGCGGCGATCGCCCGAAGCGTCATCACTGATAATCGCATCGCCTTGCTTCAGGACAAAATTCGCAATTTTGCGACTATAAAAATCAAGATTAGCCGTAGCATTGGGATTACTAAATTTAGCTGCTTTGGGTTCCAGATTCCCCGTTTTTTCATCTATCAGCAATAGCACAGCGCGATCAACCGACATGATTTTGAGTAGCAACTCTAGAATTTTCTCAGGCAAAGCGGAGTAGGCTTCGGGCGATGACAGTTCTTGGCTTACCTCTAGCAATACGCGTAATTTCGCCGATGTTCGTTGAGCCTCATCCGATTCTTGAATCATCAACACCGAGCCAGAGGTGGCGATATTTTGCTTTAGCAAATCCTGCATATTCACGCGAGATTTTTCTGGAGAGACCCGCATCAAGATCGATAAACCCGAACTAGCATTGGTGGGGTTAGCGATAGCATTGATCTCACTACCAGAGCTACTAGCCTCAATTTTTAATTCATCCACTAATCGAAAGATGACACTGCCAAATTGAACGAGATCGTTATGATTGAGCTTTTGCTGCGCGATCTTGATCTGGTTCACCAGCGTGCCATTACTACTATTGAGATCGGTAACAAATATGCCCTTATCAGTAACTTGGATTTCGGCATGATGACGGGAGAGGCTACGCGCATCGTCTTCCACGACAATACTATTATCTAATCCTCTTCCAATCGTATTTACGCCATATCTCAGATCGCAGATACGTTCATGGGGAGTTCCTTGATTTTGAATAATGTATGGCATATCTCTACCTGCTGAGCCTACTGTTTGCAAATCATCTATTTATACCAAATCACAAAATGGCTACGCCATTTTGTGATTTTAAAACCTTTACTGGGTTTGGTTTTCAATTACCAAAAGTGTAGCCACACTTTTGGTAATTGGTATTAGAGGTGTGTCAACGCTACACCTCCAAATAATCTACGCCTTATACCAATTCCCAAAATGGCGTTGCCATTTTGGGAATTGCAAAACCTTACTGGGTTTGTTTTTTAATTAACGAAAGTGTTGTCACACTTTCGTTAATTGGTATTAATCGGCTAATTCCACTACAGAAGTTCCTACGAAAACTCTCATATCATTCATAATGAAATTAACAGCATTATCCCATTTTTATCCATGTCGCCAACTACGCTAGAAGTACAATCTCAAGCTCAGGCTGCTAGTCAAGTTTCTCCTGACGCGATCGCCGAGTTTAATCAGTATGTGATGAATACCTATGCTCGCTTTCCGATCGCCTTGGATCGCGGCGAAGGCTGTCGCGTTTGGGACAGCAATGGCAAGGAATATTTAGATTTCGTAGCGGGCATTGCTACTTGTACGTTGGGACACGCACATCCTGCCATGATAAAGGCGGTAACCGATCAGATTCAAACCCTGCACCACGCATCTAATTTGTTTTATTTTGCGGCTCAAGGGCAATTGGCTAAATGGTTGGTACAAAACTCCTGTGCAGACAAGGCTTTTTTCTGCAACTCAGGGGCAGAAGCCAATGAGGGCGCGATCAAGTTAGCCCGTAAATATGCCCATACCAAGCTTGGTATTACCGATCCTTTAATTTTGACAGCCAATGCTAGTTTTCACGGACGAACTCTGGCGACGGTGACAGCGACAGGGCAACCCAAATATCATAAAAATTTTGCTCCCCTCGTATCGGGCTTTGACTATATTCCTTACAATGACATCGCCGCCCTTGAGGTTGCCGTACAGAAATACGAAGGTAGACTCTGCGCGATCATGCTCGAACCCTTGCA
This sequence comes from Pseudanabaena sp. UWO310, assembly GCF_006861605.1. Classification (NCBI taxonomy): domain Bacteria; kingdom Bacillati; phylum Cyanobacteriota; class Cyanophyceae; order Pseudanabaenales; family Pseudanabaenaceae; genus Pseudanabaena; species Pseudanabaena sp. UWO310. Next base: position 44,395 of record NZ_SELU01000001.1, read on the forward strand.
GGGAGAGGGGGGAGTCAATCCTGGCGATCGCGCCTATTTTGCCAGAATTAGAGAAATCTGTGACGAGAAGAAGATCCTGCTAATTATCGATGAAGTGCAGGTGGGCATGGGACGCAGTGGTATGCTCTGGGGTTACGAAAACCTCGGTATCCAGCCCGATATCTTTACTTCAGCAAAGGGCTTAGGTGGGGGCATTCCCATCGGAGCGATGATGTGCAAGGCGCATTGCGATGTGTTTGAGCCTGGCGATCACGCCAGTACTTTTGGGGGTAATCCCTTTGCCTGCACGGTGGCGCTGTCGGTTTGCAATACGATGGTCGATGATAATCTGATCGCCAATGCCAGAGAGCGCGGTCAACAACTGCGCACGGGACTACAGGCTATTTGCGATCGCTATCCTCAACATATTGCTTCGGTGAGAGGTTGGGGCTTGATCGATGGTTTAGTACTGCAAGAATCCAGTAATATCCAAGCCCGTGATGTGGTTGCCGCAGGCATCGAGCATGGTTTGCTGTTAGTGCCTGCGGGTGTTAAGGTGGTGCGGTTTGTGCCACCACTAATCGTTTCGGCAACCGAGATCGACCAAGCCCTAGCCATAGTTGAGCAGGCGATCGCCAGTTTTGCATCTTAAAAATTCCATTTTTATAACATCTTCACCAAAATAAGGGGCGCTTTGCGCTCCTTATTTTGCTTCTTTCCGCAATCTTCAATCTCAAAAAACCAAGAGATTTTTGCAATTGTGGCTTCGCCACAATTGCAAAAATCTCTTGGTTTGGATTTAAACGCAAGCCCCAAAAGATAAGTGGCTACGCTTCGCGTAGCCACTTATCTTTTGGGGCTTGCTTATAGGTTCAGAAAATAGCTTTGCTATTTTCTGAACGGGTATTAATTGCTGGCAAAAACAATTTTTTAGCAGATTGATCGTCGCTAGTTGTCACATTTCATCAAAATTGATGTAGAATCTCACTCGTTCTCGTTACGGAAATTTTCAGAGCATCATCCCAGCCTTCTACAAGTCTTCTTACAGGGCTTCTTGTGCATTTATGTACGGCTTGTAGCTTGCTCTCAACCGTCCTACAGCGCATACAAAACTTTATGTCTCGCTCCCACCAGTTATTTAATTTGTTTAGTCATCGTCGATTATTCAACAAATCGAGAGCCTTAAATTTTCGTCTATTAGGGCTAACTCTATGTGGATTGACTAGTAGTTTGGCGATCGCTGCTCCCATTGCTCAGGCAAATCGGTTGGAAACTTTTGTATACGATCTGAACGATAGCAAGATCGAATTTTCACTCAAAAATGATATTGAGCCCAAGGGAACGGTAATTAGCAATCCCACTCGCATCGTGATCGATCTTCCAGGCATCATTTATCAAGGACCTACGGTCAGGCGGCGCGTAGGTCGTGGAGTACAGGCAGTTAGAGTCGGACAGGTTGATGCTAATACCACCAGAATGGTAGTCGAACTGTCCCCTGAGATTACGCTCAATCCTCAGGATTTGCGCCTAAAATCCTCACAACCAGGAAAATGGACAATGCAACTTCCTCAAAATATTGCGGCGATCGATCTTAATAGTGTTGCTAATTTCACTCTACCTATTACTGGGGCTGCGATCAGTTCTGGGTTTGGCTGGCGCGTACATCCGATTACTGGCGAAAGAAAACTCCATAAAGGAGTGGATTTTGCCGCGCCATCGGGCACACCTATCTTTGCTGCTGCCGATGGCGTAGTTAGCGATGCAGGATGGACAGATGGTGGCTATGGCAATATTGTCGAGTTGCAGCATAACAATGGGGCGGTGACCCTTTATGCTCACACCAATAGGGTTTATGTTGCCAAAGGGCAAGTAGTCCGCAAGGGGCAAGCGATCGCGGAAGTAGGCTCGACAGGATTTAGCACGGGCCCGCATTTACACTTTGAAGTACAGCCTGATGGTAAAACCGCAGTCGATCCAATGGACTATCTACAACTTCGTCAAGTGACGTTAGATCTAGCTTCCAACAGTTTCAAGGATTAGAAAAAACAGCGCAAAGCGCTGTTTTTTCTAATCCTAAATTGCTTGCAGGGCTAGATAAAAAGCTGTGATGGACTTGGCATCAAGTCTTGCGTCAGCACTAGGCGATCGCAATAGATACTCAATTTCGGCGCGGCTGAGTAAGACCACTTCTATTTCTTCATCTTCATCTTGTGCGGGAGGATGCTCTAGCTTCTCTAAATCTTGGGCTAGATAGGCATGAATGATCTCATCGGAATAACCTGGACAGATGTAGAAACCGCCAAGATATTGCCATTTATTAGCTTTATATCCTGTTTCCTCTTCTATTTCGCGGGCGATCGTGATATCACTATCTTCGCCAACTTCCAAGGTTCCCGCAGGAAATTCTAATAGATAGCCTTGAATCGCAAATCGATATTGCTTGACTAAGACAAATTTGCCATCGGCAGTGATTGGTACTGCCAAACCCGCCCCAGGATGCTTGATATAGGAATATTCTCCCGTTACACCATTGGGTAGTTTAAGGCGATCGACATGGAAGGAAAACTTACTGCCTTGGTAACTGAGACGGTTTTGCAGGATTTGGGCTGGGGTAGATGACATGAAATTTTTGTAATCTAAAATCACAACCCATTTTATACCAATTCCCAAAATGGCATGACTATTTCGTGGGTCTTAAAGCGCAAAGTAGAGATGCGGCGCTTCGCGCCGCATCTCTACTTTGCGCTTTAAGACCAATTCCCAAAAGTGTGGCTACACTTTTGGGAATTGAAAACCAAACCCAGTAAGGGTTTTAGAATCACAAAATGGCTACGCCATTTTGTGATTCTAAAACCCTTACTTAACAACTCTAATTGTGGCAAGACTGGCATCACTGGCTCCATTAACGATCCCGCCCGATCGCGCGATCGCTTGCAAAAGACTTACCGTCTCCGCCGTGATTTCTTCGCCAATACAAATCAAGGGAATGCCAGGAGGATAAGGGCAGAGAGATTCCGCACTAATTCGCCCGATCGCTTGCAGGAGGGGAAGGCGATCGCTTTGAGCAAAATAGGCGACGCGAGGGGTTAGTCTTGGGATGGGTAGAGAAATTGGCGAAAATTGGCGATCGGGTCTGAAGGAAGGCTCCTTGATGTGACTAGGCAGTTGCTGAAAAGCACGTACAAGGCGATCGATATCGGCTTGATGATTGCCTAAACTGAGAATAAAAACTAGTTGGCTGAGGGTCGGCATTTCCGCCATCACCCCTAGCTGAGAATGGAAAAGGGCATCAGCTTCAAAACCCGTAATGCCAAGGCGATCGACCATCACGGTTAATCGCGTCGGATCGAGGGTTGGCACTTCGGCTTGACTGAGGGTAAGTAGGCTAGGCAATTTACTTAATCGCGATCGGGCTTCGGTAGATAATCGCAAGGTTTCTGTTAATAATTCCTGCCCCTCGATCGCCATCTGTCGCCGCGCTACATCGAGGGAAATCATCAGGAATAGATTGGGACTGCTGGATCGCAATATTTGTAAAGCGCGATCGATACGATCGATGGCAATGCGATCGCCTTTGACATGCAACATCGAAGATTGGGTGAGACTGCCAGCAACCTTATGGGTGGATTGCACCACCAGATCGGCTCCTGCTTGCAGAGCTGAAATCGGCAGATCGCCATGAAATCCTAAATGAGCTCCATGGGCAGCATCGACCAAGAGGGGAATATTCCTAGCATGGACAATCGCCGCCATTTTTGCCAATTCGCCACAGATCCCAAAATAGTTGGGACTGACCAACAGTACCGCTTTGGTATCAGGATGCTTTTGTAAGAATAGTTCTAGGGTTGCAGGACTCACGCCCAAGTCCAGATCGAATTCTGGCAAATATTCCGTCGGCAAATAAATAGGCGTTGCTCCCGTCAAAACTAAGGCGGCGATCGCTGATTTATGGCAGTTACGCCCAATTAACACCTTGTCTCCCTCCTGACAGGTTGCTAACAGCATCGCCTGCACACCACAGGTAGAGCCATTGGTCAAGAACCAAGTGCGATCGCTCCCGTAGGCTTTGGCAGCTAATATTTCGGCATCAGCGATCGCCTCTTCTATTTCTGGTAGTTCGGGCAAATCCAATTGAAAAACAGACTTACCGAATAGTTCAAGCAATTCGTGGTTAATTCCCCGACTGCGTTTATGTCCTGGGGTATAAAAAGCAGCATGATCGATGGATAAATATCGTCGCGCCGCTTCTAATAATGGAACAGAATTTTGATTCAAGGACTAAATAAGTAGCTCAGCATAAATAAACTGAAAACCTAGAAGAGAGTACCGCCCGCGTAGCGGGCGGTACTCTCTCTGGTTTTGTTTTTTGAACAGTGTTGTCACACTTTCGTAAATTGGTATTCGTAAATTGGTATTAGTGCATAAGTATCGGCAAGACAGGCTGACCGCTAAGCGGTCAGCCTGTCTTTGGGAGCTACCTATTGCAAATATTTGATCAAGGCAGTTTCCACGATATCCTTCATCGAAGCACCCTGTTCTTCCACCGCCTTTTTCAAGAGTTCGTAGGATTTCGTCGATAGAGTAACGCGATGGCGTACATCTTTCCGTTTGCCCTTTGGCTCATTTTCTTCAAGCTCAGGCACATAGGCTTCCGCAAACTTCCGCAGGTCTTCATTGCCTTTGCGATCGCAAAAATCACCAAAGGTTTCCCCCACAGCTCGTTCATTTTTGAAATAAACAAATAGAGGCTCTAAGCCCTTTTCAAGATTATTGATATGCAAGCGCTGCACGTAGGGCTGAGCCAAACGAGTCGAGTTAAAACTACCCCCCAGCCAAATTTGGTATTCATCGGCGGCACTGCCAACAAAAGCTAGCTCAGCCATGTAGGGACGAGCGCAACCGTTGGGACAGCCAGTCATACGGGTGACAAAGGTTTCATTCTCTAAGCCCAAACGCACCAATAGTTCGCGGATTCTCGCCAATACATTTGGCAAGGCGCGTTCTGACTCGGCGATCGCCAATCCACAGGTGGGGAAGGCAGGACAAGCCATCGAGTAACGTACGAGGGAATCGATCTGATCGGGAGCGAGCACACCGCAGCGATCGAGAATTTTTTGAATCTCCTCCTTCTCATCGGCAGCAACCTCTGTAATCAACAGATTGTGATTGGGAGTCAGGACGAAATCATGGTGAAATTGCTCACTGATTTCACGAAGGGCTGTTTTTAGTTTTAGCCCCTCGCGATCGATCACCCGACCATTTTCAATGGAGATACCCACAAAATATTTACCGTCGCCTTGCTCGTGCCAGCCAAGATAATCCTGATATTTAAAGGGGGGTAACTCGCGTGCGGGAGCTAGGGGCGTGGGGTAATAGTCCAATAACACCTGTTTGAACTTTTCCAATCCCCATTCATGCAAAATATGTTTGAAGCGAGAATGGCGACGATTGTGGCGATCGCCATAGTCCCTTTGCAAAGAAACGATCGCTTTGATTGCATCATAAATTTGGGCGACAGGGACAAAGCCAATGCTGTCGGCAAGACGCACGATGGTCGCATCATTATTGTGAGCGCGTCCCAAGCCACCACCGACATAGACATTAAATCCTTCCAGTTCGTTTTGTGCGTTGGTAATGACCACCAGCGACAGATCATTGGTATAAAGATCAACCGAGTTGTCCCCAGCAACGGCGATCGCAATCTTAAATTTACGAGGCAAATATTGGGTGCCATAAATTGGCTCCACATCGCTAATATTGGTTTTCGCCGTTCCCGTTCCTTGACGGTTACGCGCCTCAGTTACCTCTGGAGCTTCAGAGGCAGTGACCGCAACTTCTCCATCCAACCAAATATCGTAATAGGCTCCAGCCTTAGGCGCTAGCAAATCTGCTATTTTGAAAGCATACTCACGGGCATAGGCATATGCGGGCTTATTCTTAAAGGGAACCGAAGGAGCCATCACATTACGGTTGATGTCACCACAAGCCCCCATCGTCGAACCCATGTTTCTAGCGATGTCGGCAATTACTGTCTTCAGATTCTCCTTGAGAATGCCATGAATCTGAAAGCCTTGGCGTGTCGTCGCCCGCAAAGTATGGTTTCCATACTTATCACAAAGTTTATCTAGGGCCAAATACAATTGCCAAGGAATAACTCCCCCTGGGCTACGAGTACGCAACATCATGCTGTACTGCGCTTCCTCGCCCTTAGCCTTTATCTTTTCAAAATCTCGCTCTTTTTGTTGATAGGAACCATGAAACTTGAGAATTTGCATACCATCCTGACTAAAAAATGGATTGCCATCGGTTAGTTCAGTATTGATGGGGCCACGCAAAAAGTCACTTTTTTGCTTAAGTACTTCAACCTTTGATACTTTGGCATTATTCACTACAGTGTTTGTCATGATTCAACTATCGAAATTTGTATGCGTATAACTTCTTTGCCCCACTATTATACCCCGATAACCCCATCGGAATTAGGATGAACTTTACAAAATAAAACTAAGCACCTGTGCTACCCACGGCAAAGGCAACATGGAATCCTTACAGTGCTTATGGCAGCGCGAAGCGCTGCCATAAGGGACTTGCGATTTAATGAAGTACCAAATATAAAACCAGAATCGGTGGCGCGGCTCCGCCGCGCCACCGATTCTGGTAAATCTGGATTGGTATCTTATTTTCTCGCAAGTCCCTAAGCACTATAGGCTTAAATCCAAAATTAGCTTTCACCTTCCTTGAGAAAACCAGAATAGGCTTCCATTCCATGTTCGGAAATATCTAAACCTTTAAACTCTTCCTCGCCTTCAACGCGAATACCAGAGGTGATGAGGGAAATCACGTACCAAGCCATAAAGCTAAAAGCAACCGTAAAACCACCCACAGAGATAGCCCCTATCGTTTGGTATAAAAGTTGTTCAAACCCGCCACCAAAGAATAAACCCGCCTTAGGACCAGCACCAGCTTGCAAAATATAACCGCCGCCTATATCTGTTTTTTGACCGACGGCAAATAGACCAACCGCCAGAGTGCCCCAGATACCGCAACATAAATGAACGGAAGTCGCTCCTACGGGATCGTCAATTCTGAGATTGTCAAAGAAGCCCACGGCAAACACCACAATTACGCCACCGATCGCGCCAATGATTAAAGCACTAGGCAAGGTGATCCATGCACAGGAAGCCGTTACCGAGACTAGTCCCGCCAATATCCCATTCACGATCATCGATAGATCTGGTTTTCCCAAATAGAGCCATGCCACGATCGTAGCGGCGATCCCTCCTGCGGAAGCCCCCATATTTGTGGTCAAAGCAATATGCGCGATGAGACGACCATCGGCAGCCATAGTCGAACCAGGATTAAATCCAAACCATCCTAGCCATAGAATCAAACAACCTAAGGTTGCCAGACTCATGCTATGTCCAGGAATTGCGCGAGTTTTACCATCCTCAGTGTATCTTCCAGCCCTTGCACCCAGTAAAGCCGCACCAATGAGAGCAGCCCAGCCACCAACGGAGTGAACAACGGTGGAACCTGCAAAATCAAAGAAAGCACCAGTGGTTGTCCCCTGAGCATCTTTAGCTAAATTGGCTAGCCAGCCACCACCCCAAACCCAATGTCCAGTGATGGGATAGGACAAAGCCACTAGGACAAAGCTGAATAGTAAAAAAGCAAGAAATTTAATACGCTCGGCAACCGCTCCCGAAACGATCGTTGCCGCTGTTGCGGCAAACACCAACTGGAATAAGAATTTTGCCTCTAGAGGGATTCCCGTCCAACTAAGTCCAGGGAAATCTCCTTTATATTCACCAAGGGTTGCAGGACTGTTATCTACAGCTTGCAGAAAAAATCCTTTCATCCCAATAAAGGTATTACCACCATTGTCCCCATACATAAAGCCAAAGCCTACGGCCCAATATGCGATGGTGGCGATCGCAAATACGATCAGATTTTTGGTCAGAATATTAACCGCATTTTTTCTTCGACAAAACCCAGACTCAACTAAAGCAAAGCCTGCATTCATAAAAAATACCAGAAATGAAGCGACAACAACCCAGAGCGTATCTAAGCCGACTTTAAGCGCAACCACACTTTGTTGAATGCTTTCCGTCGTTGGTGGATTTTGAGGATTTGTTTGAGCAGTAGCCGCATATACCCAAAAAACACCAATCAGAGCAGCCAGAGGAATACAGGCTAACCAATTTACGGTACTATTTTTCCCTTTTTGACGCGACTTATGACCCAGCACCTTAAGTTTTTCCTCAGTGAATATATAGATTATTTAGATTTATAACAACAGACTCAAGCATGTCTGGTTTGTATATGTCTATACATTTCCCTCGGACTCATCAACGAAAAAATTCAATATAAAGCATAAGTACCGAACAAATCAAAACCCTAAAGATGAGTGGCGGCACTCATCTTTAGGGTTTGAGATTACCCAAATGGCAACGCCATTTGGGTAATCTCAAACCCTTACTAGGTTTGGTGTTTAATTCACAAAAGTGTTGTCACACTTTCGTGAATTGGTATAACGTGAGTTCGGGAAAGGGTTTGCTACACAAACCCGAACTGACGCTAATTACTAAAAATCACTAAAAATCTAAGGGACGATATTCTGCATGGAGTTGGGCATTAACGATAATTGCGGTAATGCTCTCCATGCTGTACTGCATCATCATGGCGATCGTCTCATCAAAATGATTAGCCTGAGAATGGGTCAGCGTAATAATCCCGATCGCATTAATGCCATATATCAGTGGTAAAGCGATCGCCGATCTTGCCTTATAGGGTTGATTGGGTAACTGGATCCAGCGATCGTCAGTCATTGCGTCATGGATAATGCCAATCTGACGGTGACGTAACGCCCAGCCCGCTAATCCATCGTCAATCACTTTAGAAATTACGGTGTCTTTAAGATCTCGCGTGACAGGTCCCCTTGCTAAGATACTCTCCATAATTAACCCATCTTCATCGATTAGAAAAATACTTCCTTCATCGGCTTCAGTATATTGAGTGAGAGTTTCTAAGGTGTTTTTTAATGTCGTTTTAAGAATTAAACTGCCACTTACCGATTGGGCATAGGAAATAGAGTTTTTGAGTAAAGTGGTCTGTAACTGGATCGCAAATTGAGCAGCTTTTAGTAATAGATGCTCTTCTAGACTGTTTTGTAAAGGAATGATATGCAAAAGGCTGTGGATCGAATTCTCTTGAGCGTCGATTATTTTGGGGTTCATGCGCGGTTACGGATTGCTGCAAAAAAGCGGTTTTGGGAAAGATTGCTGAAATATATCCCAGTAAATTGCTAATCGAGTACTTGTGTGCTATAAATCTTAGCCTAAATTCCCTCATGAATTGCACCTATGAATGCCACAGTAAATGCCCTCGCGAACTCATCCGAAAACATGACTAATAATCTTCAGCAGGAAATCAATTTACTTAAGGTCGATTTGGAGCAGAAGGATCTGCTAGTGCAGCAGCTTTCTGAAGAGCTTTTTCGTTTGGTGAAAGGCAATACTGCCTTTTTGCCCAATGCGGAGGTTCACGAGCAGCATTCAGAGGAGATGCGATTTTTGGCAGAAAAACTTGCGATGGTCGAAAATCAACTAATGGCAACCCAAGCCCAAATCCAAGAACGCGATCGCGAAGCCGTGGAATTACGCCAGACGATTCAAGATATGAGCGATCGCAATCGGATGTTGGAGCAAGTCGTGCAAGAATTGCCCAATATTTACCGTGCTAAATTTGCCGAGCGGATCGTTCCTATTAAGCAAAAGATCGAAGCACTCCAAAAGGAAAATCGCCAACTACATATCGAATTGCAAAGCCTCAGCTTCCGTCTGTCTGGGCGCACTCGTCGTCCTACGGCACAGCAACGCCTTGAGCTTCCTAGAGTCGTTCCTGCCGTCGGTTAAAAACTTTCCGCTAAAAACTATGAGGATGGGCGGTACTTCGCGCCGCCCATCCTCATAGTTTTTAGTGTTTTTTAAGAGCTTTACCGTAAATTTAAGGGGTATTAGAATATTTTATAAACTCTATCGTGAGATGTAATAAATCATAGATAGCAATGCTTAACCACAGCCCTAGGACGCTATTGGTTTGAATTGGTTGTTTTTGTTATATTCTCAAATTAGGTGCAGCCACTTATCAAAATATTTAGAGTATTAACTTTTTCGGTAGAATTAACTGGCAAGGCTATAGCTTTAGAAGTTTTTTTAGCGATCGCGATGATGGCATCAGTAATCGTCATCACTAGTTAAAAGTAATTAAAAGTTTTTGAGCGCATTTTAAGCACATCTTAAATATAAAATTTTCGAGGAAAGTAAAGCATGAGTACCAGTAACGACACCAAGGCTGAAGGCTCTAAGCCAGAAATCGTAAAGCCCGAAGAAAAATCCTCCCGTCCCACTAAAGCTAAGGCTGAAACCGAAACAACTGTAAAAACAGGTACAGTAGATATCTCAGCTTTGGCGGTTAAAGAAGAATCTCAACCCGTCGCAGCATCAATCGAACAAAAAGGTTCATTAATTGTGACTGAAACCCTTAAGCATTATGGCGATCGCCCCATTGTTGATGGAGGCTTTCGTGCCGTTGAGTATTTCAACAGTTCGGGCGAACGTCCGATCGAGGCGAGCAAGTTAGCAATTAGCAGCACCTACACGACAATGGGCGGTCAACGTCCAATTACCAATAGCGGTGTCCATGTGACGGGTACGTTTTTCTCTTCGGGCGAACGTCCTGTCGTTGAAGATGGATTTGTGATTGTCGATAAGTTCTATATGGCGGGTGAGCGTCCTGTAGGCTCTTCAGGTTTAGTGGTAGACGAGACTTATTCCCAAATGGGAGGTACGAGACCTGTGGCTTCTAACGCGATCGACAGTGCAGGACTGATGGGTTACATCGATTAATTCTGGGAAAGCGTAAAAAGCATTTTTTAAGTATCTCAGCATAATTAAAATTCAGGGCTAAAACCTGCGGCTCATGCTGCACATGCGGCACAGGTTTTAAGGTTTCATATTTAATTAAGCTCACTTATACCAAAACTAAAAATGGCTAAGCCATTTTTAGTTTTTCAAACCCTTACTAGGTTTGGTGTTTAATTCACAAAGGTGTTGTCACACTTGCGTAAATTGGTATTACTTAATAAATGCAAAAAATGCAAAAGTGAAGGCGACGCAAAGCGTCGCCTTCACTTTCTCCTAAGCTTTACTGGTAATAGCTCTGGTAGCTATAGTTATACCAAGTTAAGCAATGGCGTAGCCATTGCTTAACTTGAAAACCCTGACTAGGTTTAGCTTTTAATTCACAAAAGTGTTGTCACACTTTCGTGAATTGGTATTAAGGGTGTAAATTCAAAGTGGTGCGATTTTTGCGATTTTTAAGATTCTGATGGATACAAAACTGACCGCGTTAAAAGATAAGTTGTTTTCAGGTAAAGAGGCAAATCAATTACCTGCGATCGCTGAATTAGCAAATCTCGAAGCCGACTTTGGTGAAGAAGGCTTACAAATATTAGACGAATTTATTCAAGCACGTAAAGCTGCTAATACAGAAGTGACATGGATCGATGGCAAAATCCATCAAGTTTTATTGCAGAGCAATTTGCCAAAGGCAACCGAGTTAGTTCAAAGCCATTATGCCAACGGAGTCGTTACGTTAAAGTCGGAAAAGGCGATCGACTATCAGCCAATTCAAATTTTGTTGGCGAAACAAGAATTTGAAGAAGCCGATCGCATTACTAGTAAAAAATTATGTGAGGCTGCTGGAGCAGATGCCTTGGCGAGAGGTTGGCTGTATTTTACGGAAGCAAAGTCAATTCCGATTAGCGATCTGCAAACGATCAATCAACTATGGCTAGTTTATTCGGAAGGTAAGTTTGGATTTTCTGTACAGCGCAAAATTTGGCTGAGTCTTGGTAAAGGATGGGAAAAGTTTTGGCTGAAAATTGGTTGGAAAAAAGATGGCTCCTTTACCCGCTATCCGAAGGAATTTATTTGGAGTTTGGATGCACCGAGGGGACATTTACCGCTTTCTAATCAATTACGAGGCAATAAAACTATGCAAGCAATTTTTTCGCATCCAGCTTGGTAAGGATAGCTGTCGCCAGTCTTGTTAGGACAAAATTAAAACCCAAAATAGTGTTGCCGCGCGTTCCGCGCGGCAACACTATTTTGGGTTTTCAAAGCTCAAAATGGCTACGCCATTTTGAGCTTTGGTATAAGAGAAGGTTGGCGCTTCGCGCCAACCTTCTTTTTAGCTACTTAGAATTATGAAGAAGCAATAAACTTTGCTTGTTAGTTCTTGTATCATAGCCTCACAGTTTAATTGGCTTGATTGTCTAAAGGTGGCGAAAAATGCAGAGGAAAATAGCTGTAAGGAGTCCGATCGCCCATATTTTCAATAATGCCTCGCGGGGGCTTGCCGTAGCCGCCATAAGTGGCTATCAAAAATTTATTTCACCCCATAAAGGCTTTTCTTGTGCCCATCGCGTTCTTTATGGATGTGAATCCTGTTCTCAATATTTTAAGAGGGTGATTGCGGAAGAGGGGATTACTACGGCGATCGCTAATGCTAAGGGGAGATTTCAAGAATGTCGGGAAGCCAATGAAATTTTAAAGGAAAAACGAGCTAAATGCAGGGCGCGGCAAAAATATTATGCCAATCGAGATTATGTCAATCGAGCGATCGTTGCCATGGACGCAGAAAGCTCTGAAGAGCCAGAACTCCCTGAAGAACCAGAACTTCCTGAAGATTCCGAATTTCCCGAAGAACCCAGAGCTAAAAGAATCGGTGGTGGAAGGTGGGATCGCCAAAGGCAATCTGAGGGAAACCCATCTAATAATCTTAACGGTACTAATAATGCTAATAATAATTGTGGCGACTGGGGGAATTGTAACGATTGCGCTAATTGTGGCGATGTCCTCAATGTGATTCCCAATGATTGCGGCAAAGATGCTCATAATAGTAATTCTTGCCCCGATTTAAGCTGCCCCGATTTAAGTTGTCCTGATTTAAGTTGTCCTGATTTAAGCTGTCCCGATCTCAATTGTGGTAACGCTGACTGTTTTTCGGGAATGGATTGTAGTGGTTGCGGTGACTGCGGTAACCTCGATTGTGGTGGTGCGGACTGTGGCAGTTGTGGGTAAAAAAACTAGAAGCGCATACATTAGTATAGCTGTGGCAAAGACTTAGGAGATGGGATTAAGTGTTAGAGATTAACAATCTTAGCGTTCGCTATGGAGGTATTCAGGCTTTACAGGATGTTAGCTTGCAAGTCACTGAAGGGGAAATAGTAACTTTAATTGGGGCGAATGGTGCTGGTAAAACTACGACCTTACGAACTATTTCGCGCCTAGTCACCATGGGATCGGGGCAGATTATCTACAATGGCAAATCTATTAATAACTTACGACCAGATCGCATCGTCCAAATTGGTATCGCGCATAGCCCAGAAGGGCGGAGAGTGCTCGCCCGACAAACAGTATTAGATAATCTGGAATTGGGCGCTTTTTTACGGAGCGATCGCTGGGGAATTAAAGCCGATATCGAAAAACAGTTTGAGATTTTCCCTCGCCTTGGGGAGCGTCGCCATCAACTGGCTGGAACTCTAAGCGGAGGCGAACAACAAATGCTCGCGATCGCCCGAGCTGTTATGAGTCGCCCCAAATTACTATTGCTGGATGAGCCAAGTTTAGGACTAGCCCCCCAGATCATCAGGGAAATTTTTAAAACGATTGTGAATTTAAATCAATCTGGAGTCACGATTTTGTTGGTCGAGCAGAATGCCAATTTAGCTTTGCAACATGCTCATCGCGGCTATGTGATGGAGTCGGGCATCATCACCATTGAGGGAAAAGCATCGGACTTGTTAATTGATGAAAGAGTCCGCAAAGCTTATCTAGGATAGAGAAAGACCGAGGGAAAAAAACGAGGCAACAGTTGACTCATCACCTAAAAATTAAGCGATTATGGGATACCACAGCCCTAAAACTAGATTACCTTCGATCTTTGTAAGAAACTTTTCGTGAATTTGTGTTTTAACAAACACTTTTAGCGCACAATTTTAAGTAGATACCTAGCGCGTCACATTGTTTCGTATGATTGAGACCCTTAATAAGTTGCCTCGTTGGTTTTCACTAGGCTTAACTTTTCCGTTAATCTTTCTAAACGGATGGTTATTGCTACTGCTATGTCGAGAATTGCAGCCATTAGTCAGTATTCTTATTACGGCGACAGTTATTTCGTTCTTGCTAGATTATCCTATTCGCTTTTTGATCTCCTTAAAGGTGAAGCGTGGTGTCGCAGCAGGATTAGTCATCCTGATATTTTTCATGCTGCTCAGCACCTTAGCCATCTTCCTCGTGCCTCTAATTTTGGCTCAGGCAAATGAACTAATCGTCCGCTTGCCAGAGTGGATTAAATCTGGACAGCAGCAGCTTCAGACTCTTGAGACTTGGGCGATCGCTCAGCAACTGCCGATCGATATCAGCAGCACTTTTAATCAATTAATCGAAAAACTGACGGGTGTCCTGAGATCGATTACCAGTCAACTTTTTAGTATTGTATTTGGGGCGATCGGCAGCCTTGTCAATATTTTCTTAACCCTGATATTCTCAATTTTTTTAGTGCTCCGTGGAGAATTTTTGTGGAATGGGCTGCTCAGTTGGCTACCCCAAAAATGGAACGATCAGGTGCGTAATTTACTGCCGCGCAATTTTGAGCGTTTTATTGTGGGACAAGTGACTCTAGCCACAATTCTGGGGGTATCGCAAACCGCCGCCATGATGATTTTAGGCGTTCCACTCGCGCAACTATTCGGGTTTGGCATTGGCGTAGCAAGCTTGATCCCCCTTGGTGGTTCTAGCACGATTATCACCGTCAGCTTGCTGATTGCCTTGCAAAATTTTTGGTTGGGAGTGAAGGTGCTACTTGTCGCCGTCGCCATCATTCAAATTGTGGAAAATGTGTTAGGTCCTCGTATCGTGGGCGAACTAACGGGCTTAAATCCTGTATGGATGCTAATTTCCCTTGATATTGGCTTTAAGTTAAATGGCGTTCTAGGTTTGCTAGTTGCCGTCCCGATCGCAGGATTTATTAAAGGAACATTTGATACGATTCGGGGCGTAAGTAGTCCACCCCCTATAGATGCGATCGCTGAAGCTCATACCGAAGTGTCCATAAAATGATATGCGCTCTCCAATAAGAAGGGAGCTTTAACAGAAAAAAGATCTATGCGATGCATAGATCTTTTTTCTGTTAAAGCAATTATCGCTCAAACAAACCAAGAAAATTTTTGAAAGCTTTGCTTCGCAAAGCTTTCAAAAATTTTCTTGTGGTTCGTTTGAGCGCAAAGCGCTGTAAATATAGAAAAAATTTATGGAAAAATACATATTTTTTTATATGTCATCAAAATCAAGTTAAGATAAATTTTAAAAGAAGAATAACCATTAATTAACCTAGTATTTTCCAAAATAATGCTTAATTTATTTCTAAGTTCAATAATAAATTCTGCCCAAGTACAACTTATCGCCCAAGCAGCAACTGTCTATCTACCAGTTGCTACTAAACAGTCAAGAAATCAAAACTGCGTCACCTATGTGACTACAAATTCCACAACTAGGCGAGTAAGCAATATCCAAGTCAATCTTCGCAATAGTAGAGGCGAAATTAGTAAACGCTATTTAGCTTCAAATTTGGCGGCTGGAAGAAGTATCTCCTTCGATTTATGCAATAACTCTTTCGTCAATGTTGAAGCAAGGCAAGATTAGCTAAGTTTTTTAAGCTGGGCATAATTAAAAGCCAGTGCGAAAACCTGTAGCGGACGCTAAGCATCCACTACAGGTTTAGGGGTTTGATATTTAATATATAGCTGTCCCAAATCGTAAAGATCTACTAAGAGCATCTTTAAGTTTTTGTAATTTACACCACAATCTGCAAGCATCCTGTTAATCTAAGTAAAAGAAACATGAGTAGCCTTTTGTCGCCGCTCATGTTTCTCTTTTAGAGAAGCATTGGTCAGTATTGCCTATGAAACGTTTTCGGGATGAATGGATTGATGAATGGTGTCAGGAAAATGGTTGGACTGACCTATTTGTCGAACGTTGTTGTAATTATTGGGCATTTCCGCCAAGCTCCGTAATGCCATTGCCGATTCCCAATGACACTCTCCGCGCGATTAAAAATGCGAAGGGGATGAGCGATGATGAAAAATCTTGGACATTTGCCGCGATCGCAATTTCCTGTCTAGCATCAATATTTAGCTTTATCTTAAGCAATCCCTTACCGATCACCTGTGCTTTTGGCTGTGTCGCTTTTATTGTCGGACAACTGGAAATCGAAGAATTTTAATATCTAACGTCAGTTCGGGTTAATCTGGCAAATTTTCAAAGCCCAAAAGTAAAAGCCTTGCTACGCAAGGCTTTTACTTTTGGGCTTTGACCCAAAATACGAGTGGCGGCGCTTTGCGCCGCCACTCGTATTTTGGGTTTTGCTATAGAGCAATTATTTTAGAAACGAGGGCGAGACTTTCCTCAAAGAGAACCTCTCGTCCCCATCGTTGCAATTGTTGCCCCAATAGAGTATCAGCACTTTGATCTGACAAAGGCGAAACTTGATGGACGCGATAGTTTTGAGCACCACCACCAGCCTCCATACGCATACAGCCCGTTGATTCCGAGCAGAACACGTTACAAGCATCCGTATTTTGGTTAGAGGCTGTCAAGCGCAACCCAATTAGATCGCCAATGACCTCGCCTGGATCACCAATGGGGATCGCTGCTAATTCAGCCTTAACCTTGATATGGTTGCGACCTTCAAAAATTACATGCTGAATATTGTAATCACCACCTTCAACATTGCGCTCAATTGGTTCCCATTCCAGACGACTCGCAATCCAGCCCAAAAACATCAAAGCCTGAGTGCTATTGCCTCGTTCGTAGTCAATCGTAATGCCATCAATTTCCCATACTGCCGAGCGGCGATCGGGCTGATCGAAAGCTTGAGCAGTGAGTTCTTGCCAAGGAGCTAGTCTCTGCCAATTGAGATCGGCGATTTGAGTGCCAGCACCAATCATCCCTTGAACTTTAAGGAGATCTGCTTCTGAATCAGGAAAAACTGCTGAATCTAAGATCAAGCGATCGCTTAAATTCACTAGTTTTTCAAACATCCGCGTATTTGGGGCAGGACTATCTTTCCACCACAAAAACACAGGGAGATCGGGGATCAGTAGTTCTGGCAAGATGCTATGCACGCGATCAAAGGCAAGTGTTGCTCCCGTCAAGGTGATATATTCACCACAAACTAACGAGCTGCGACTTTTTTGAATCGGGCAATAGGCTGCAACCTGCGCCGATATCCCTTCATCCACACCATCCAAGGTCACCAAATCAATAACGCGACAGGGGCTTTGAGACACGATCGCATCAACGGAAGCCATCCTTGACGCTGCACCAATAGTTTCTGGTTCGTACACTAACAGATTGAATGTAGTAGCACGCGCAGCGGAGTTTTCTCCATAGGACTGCCAGATTTTGCTTAGCTCTGCTTCGACTTGAGAAACCGAGACATCTTTGGGAGCTTGCAAAGATACAACGGAAGTTGCTTGCGTATTCATGGATTTATAAAAACATCTCTGCTGGATACTGAATAAGATTTGGTGATAGGTAAAGGCAATTGGTAATTGGTAATTGGCAACTGGTAATTGGTAATTGGTAATAATTAATTCGCAATTCGTAATTCGTAATTCACAATTC
The DNA here is from genome assembly GCF_006861605.1 of Pseudanabaena sp. UWO310. Classification (NCBI taxonomy): domain Bacteria; kingdom Bacillati; phylum Cyanobacteriota; class Cyanophyceae; order Pseudanabaenales; family Pseudanabaenaceae; genus Pseudanabaena; species Pseudanabaena sp. UWO310. The sequence continues at coordinate 62,121 of NZ_SELU01000001.1, forward strand.
GTAATTCATACTAAGCCCTTACCAATTACCAATTAATCTTTACCTATAACCGCCGCCACTGTCTTCCATCACGTTCGATCAGTTGTTCGGCTTCAGAAGGTCCCCAAGTCCCTGCCTCGTATTGAGGCACGACAATAGGATCGTTAGGCATTTCCCACGCACTAAGTGCAGGGGTAACCACTTTCCAAGCAGCCTCTACTTCATCACCACGAGTAAATAGAGTCTGATCGCCTAACATACAATCTAGCAACAGGCGATCGTAAGCGTCGGAACCTTCGATCCCAAAGGTTTTGCCATAGCCAAAGTCCATATCTACCGATCGCGATCGCAGATCGGCTCCTGGCATTTTTGCCTCAAACTTCAATGCAACCCCTTCATTCGGCTGAATTCTTAAAGTCAGCACGTTTGGCGAAACTTGCTTAGCTGCTGATTGAAATAATAAATAGGGAACATCACGAAATTGAATCGCAATTTCACTAACTTTTTTAGGCATCCGTTTTCCCGTTCGCAAATAAAAGGGAACACCTTGCCAACGCCAATTGTTAACTTCAAACTTCATCGCAACGTAGGTCGGCACGAGGGAGTCAGGATTCACATTAGGTTCATGGCGGTAACCCTGTACCTGTTTCCCCTTCATCCAACCCGCACTGTACTGCGCCCGCACGCAGGATCGCTCCAATCGGCGCGTATCCGCCAATCGAGTTGCCTGAATCACCTTAACTTTCTCATTTCGCAACGAATCAGCATCCATCGAGTTAGGTGGCTCCATTGCGGTCAAACAAAATAGTTGCATCAAATGATTCTGCAACATATCTCTGAGCGCTCCAGAGTTTTCATAGTAACCAGCGCGATCTTCAACACCAACGGTTTCCGCCACGGTAATTTGAATGTGGTCGATAAACTGACGATTCCATAAGGGTTCAAAAATTGCATTAGCAAATCTTAGAACTAAAAGGTTCTGAACGGTTTCTTTACCAAGATAATGATCGATCCGATAAATCTGCTTTTCATCACAAGCTTTCTGAACTACCCGATTGAGATCTTGACATGATGACAAATCTCGACCGAAAGGCTTCTCAATTACTAAGCGAGTTTTTTGCGGATTTTTAATCATGCCTGCTTGCCCTAACTTCTCGATCGCATCGGTAAAGTAATTGGGTGAAACAGCCAAATAAAAGACTCGATTACCACGAGTACCCCTTTCCTTATCTAGCTGGGTGAGGAATTCATCCAACTTACGATAATCCTCAAGATTACTCATATCAAGAGACTGATAGTACAAGCTTTCGGCAAAGTCTTGCCAAAGCGCCTCAGCACCGACACCCACTGAGAATTTCTCTACGCCTTCACGCATTTGCTCTCGGAAGTAATCATGGCTCCAAGGTCTTCGAGCTACTCCGACAATTGTGAGTTCGGGAGGTAGGCGGCGCTGCTGCTTGAGATGGTAGATTGCTGGAACTAGCTTGCGGATAGTCAAGTCGCCCGATGCCCCAAAGATTACCAGAATCAAAGGCTCAGGAGATCTTTCTTGCTGTAAACCAACCCGTAAGGGATTTTCGAGTATTTGTACCACAGGCTCGGTTGTTGAACGCTAAGTAGATTTTAGCCAATACATTCTAAATTCATCCAATTCGTCTGTTTTCCTTTAGGATCACTGGACTCTTTTGCATCCTCAATATATGATAATAATAATCATTATCATATATTTGTCATGGAGAGGTAATACCGATCCCCAAAATGGCAACGCCATTTTGGGGATCTCTAAACTTACGAGGTTTGTTTTTTAATTCAATGCAGTGTTGTCTCACCTCATTGAATTGGGAATTGGTATAAAACCCTAAAACCTGCGGGTGTGCCGCAGGTTTTAGATCTGGATTTTAATGATGCTGAGGTACTTAGAAATCAATAGATACATTGTTTGCTTCTCCTAAACAATGTATCTATTGCAAGATAAAATCAATAAATTGATTAGTATCTTATATATAAAAACGGATAAGAAGCATTAGGCTCGCTTCACCTATATTAGTCAGCATTAATCAGCTTAATCAGTCACCTTAGATTTTGCGCTAGGAAAATCTAAGCTATGGGATCTTGCGATGCGTTTTTAATGAAAGCCTATAGCTCTGCGCGTAGAGAAACGCGGGAAATACATGCTCATCGTTGAAATGAGCCATCTCCTCAAAAGTCATATTTTGGGAGTAGTTAAGTAGCCAGCAGCTCACAAAACTGCACCATTACTTTACAAGCATCCCATAACAATCATAATAAAATCAGCTTTTAAATCAGAATTACTACGGTAATTAATGATATTAATTACTATTAAGATCGAATTGATATAGTGAGGAGTTTAGAATGTCGAAAGTTTGGTTTGCCCAAGTTCAAAGATCGGTGCTTGGAGCGATCGCTTTTTCCACCTTGGCAACTTTGCCTAATCCGAGTGCAGCCCAATCATTACCTCCATCCAAAGATGTGATAGGTCAGAATGTCACATCGGTTTCTCAGCTCAGTGATGTGCGCCCCACGGATTGGGCTTTTACGGCGCTACAGTCTTTAGTCGAGCGTTATGGATGTATAGCGGGCTACCCCGATCGCACTTTTCGCGGTAAACAAGCCACCAGCCGTTACGAATTTGCCGCAGGTCTAAATGCTTGCCTAGATAAGATCAATGAGATTATTTCCGCAGGTTTAGCAGATAAGGTCAGCAAAGCCGATCTCGCCACCTTACAAAAGTTACAAGAAGAATTTGCCGCTGAACTTGCCACTCTGCGCGGTCGAGTCGATACCCTTGAGGCAAAAACTGCCAAACTCGAAGCCCAGCAATTTTCCACGACGACAAAACTCGATGGTCAAGTCATCGTATCCGCCTCAGCTAGTGGTTCTGGCAGCGATAGCCTCTTAAATCCGATTGGGAATGCATCAGGGCTTTCGGGTAAGGCAAACACCACTGTAATCAGTCGCGTCCGTCTCAATTTGAATACCAGTTTTACAGGCGAAGATTTGTTATTAACACGTTTGGAAGCAGGGAACGGTGGTACTAATCTGACGAATTCTCTCAATGACGCTGGCGGTGTTTTCCGAGGATTTACAGGATTTAAAAATAGTTCTGTTTTCGATTACAGCGAAGCAGGCACGACCTTCACGCTCGGTCGCTTGCGCTATGACTTTCCTATAGGCAAGGATATTCGCGCTTCGCTGGGCGCGGTAATGTCGCTCAACGATCACTTGGATCACAACAGTTTTGCTAACGATGAGTCCGTTGATTTTTCCAGTCGTTTGTTTATTAATAATCCCCTAATTTTGCCCGTCAATGATGGTGCGGGTGGATCGATCGCTTGGAATATCGGTGGCAGTGCTTTTACTCTGCGAGCAGGATATGTCGCGGCAAACGCCAATCAAGCAACCAACGATGGGACGATCAATCGCGGTTTATTTGGTGATCCCTATCAAGGAACGGTGGAACTGGAGTTTGCCCCCAAAAACAGCGAAAACGATAGTCCCTTTGCATTGCGCTTGCAATATACCAGAGCCTCGGTCAATAATCTCGATTACAACACAGGCGGATTGAATCTGGAATGGGCTTTTAATAAAGCGATCGCGGTCTTCGGACGCTATGGATTTGGGAATATCAGCAATCGGGGATCGGCGATCGCGAATGCATTACCTACCTATATCAACGCTGGGGTAACCAGCGATTCAATTAGTCCTCAAACTTGGTCTGCTGGTTTTGCTTTTCCCGATTTGTTTAAGGAAGGAGCAATGGGAGCGATCGCGGTAGGACAGCCGTTCATTGAGAGTAAGGTCGGTAATGCCACTCAGACAAATGTGGAGTTGTTCTATCGTTTCCCGATCTCTAGCAATATTAGTATCACCCCTGATTTGCAATTTATCTTCAATCCCAACAATAACAGTGGTAACAGCACCATCACCGTCGGCACATTGAGAACTGTATTTACTTTCTAGGATTTCAAATAGTTCAGCATAAGTAAACTTAAAACCTAGAAGAGCGTACCGCCCGCGTAGCGGGCGGTACGCTCTCTGGTTTTGGTTTTTAATTATGCTTAACTACTTAGTATAGCTACCGTCAACTGTATCAGGGCATAAAGCCCAAAATAGTGTGCCGCGCTCCGCGCGGCACACTATTTTGGGCTTTATACCAAAGCTGAAAATTATTTGGTTTCCGTGGAGGTCAATTCCGCAATGGGAGCGATCGCCTTTAATTTGAGTTTTGGATGATCGCTTTCAACTTGATTTAAGTTCCATTGATTTTTAAATAGCAGCACGGGACGATTCCAACTATCCTTGACTACCATGGTATTAAACAATCTGCCCACCGATTCGAGGGCATCCCAACCATCCTCAACCCAACGCGCCACTGAATAGGGCATAGATTCCAGCATTGTTTCTACGTTATATTCGCTTTGCAAACGATATTGGGCGACTTCAAATTGAAGTTGACCCACAGCCGCCAGAATCGGATCGCGCTTAGCCTCATCCACGGAATACATAATTTGAATTGCGCCTTCCTCCTGTAGTTCCGATATACCTTTACGAAATTGTTTGAATTTAGAAGGATTAGGATTGCGAAGAGTGCAAAATAGTTCGGGAGAGAAGCAAGGAATTCCCGCATACTGCCGTTTTTTACCAAGATAGATCGTATCTCCGATCGCAAAGGTGCCTGGATTATTCAGACCAATCACATCGCCTGCATAGGCAACATCGATCGCCTCGCGATCCTGCCCGAATAGTTTTTGGGCGTGGGATAGGCGAATATTTTTGCCACTCCGTAAGTGGGTGACGCTCATATCCTTTTCAAACTTGCCCGAACAAACGCGCACAAATGCAATGCGATCGCGATGACGGGGATCCATATTGGCTTGCAGTTTGAATACAAAGGCGGAGAAGTCCTCGTCGGTAGGCGAGACCTCACCGCTAGAACTATCGTGAACGGCCGGAGTTAATCCATATTCAAGGAATGATTTGAGGAATAACTCTACTCCAAAATTGGTCATTGCACTACCAAAGAAAATAGGCGTGAGCTTACCAGAATGCAAATCTTGGGTATTCCATTCTGCACCAACAGAATCCAGTACTTCGAGATCTTCTAAAAGTTGATTGTAGAGATTCTTCCCAATAAACTTAATGGCTTGAGGATCGTCAAAGGGATAGATATTAACATCCGCCTCGCGCTGTCCATGAGCGCTACGCTTGAATAAATGCACGGTTTTACTAGAGCGATCGTAAACGCCTTTAAACTGATCGCCCGTGCCGATCGCCCAATTCATCACATAGGGCACAATTCCTAATTCTTTTTCAATTTCATCCAATAGTTCCAGTGGTTCGCGGGTGGGGCGATCCATCTTATTGATAAATGTGAAAATTGGCAGCGATCGCATCCGACAAACTTCAAACAGTTTGCGGGTTTGCGGTTCCAAACCCTTTGCACCATCCACCAACATCACCGCATTATCAGCAGCGGCTAGGGTGCGATAGGTATCTTCACTGAAATCTTTGTGCCCTGGGGTATCGAGTAAATTGATGCAATAGCCCATATAGTCAAATTGCAACACGGTAGAGGTGATCGAAATCCCGCGTTGTTTTTCTAATTCCATCCAGTCAGAAGTAGCATGGCGTTGGGCGGCTCTCGCCTTGACTGCCCCCGCAAGGTGAATTGCTCCCCCGTACAGCAATAACTTTTCAGTTAATGTCGTTTTCCCCGCATCGGGGTGGGAAATAATTGCAAAGGTGCGTCGCCGTTCGACTTCGCGCTCTAACTCTTGCCACAGTTGACTCATGAAAATTTTGACGAACTTTTTTAAATTTATCGGTACTGCTTATATTATGCTCATTTTTTAGCGCAAATCATTGAACTCATTAAAATAGAAACATAAGTAGCTGGGCATCATTAAAACCCAGAATCACAATCTGAAGCGCACGCGCAGCGTGCGCTTCAGATTGTGGGATTTTATTGGGATTTTATATTTAATTGAGCCTCACTACTTAAGGCAGACCATAGCTTTGGCAATAACTAATGCAAGAAACAATTCACGAAAAATTTGAGTTAACGGGCGAATATATTACCCTATGCAACCTATTAAAGGTGTGCGGGGTTGCTGATACTGGTGGTGTGGCAAAGTTAATGATTATTGATGGCGATGTTGAAGTTGACGGTCAAATCGAATTACGCAAAGGCTGCAAGATCCGTGCGGGGCAATGCGTCAGTGGGTATGGATTTACAATTTATGTAGTTGCCAACAAGTAGCTAAATAAAAAGCTGTGGCGCAGGTGCAGCGTGCGCCACAGCTTTTTAATTTTTGGTTTTATATTTAATTGCGCCTAGCTATTTATACCAATTCACGAAAGTGTGACAACACTTTTGGGAATTAAAAACTAAACCTAGCAAGGGTTTTCAAGTTAAGAAATGGCTACGCCATTTCTTAACTTGGTATTAGATGCTTAGCCATTTTTTCGCTTAGGTCAAAGAAAGTGAGAATTATCTAGTCAGCAATTGTGCGAATTGACCCCTTTGATCGATCAAGATAGCATGATGCAATATTTTCCTTTGCAAGCATAAAACTCTGCTATCTAATCATTTTGTCAAACTTTTACAAAACAAGCTGCTAATGGTTACTTTGGCGGTAACTATTGGTGTACAAACGATCGCGATCGCCAAAAACTGGTTAGATAACAGAATAAATATCAAGTTAGCCACCCGCAATTTAAGTACCCTAGATATTCCCACTCTCGACCATCCCCTAGAAATTATTACCAATCGTTGGCTCGTACTTGCCATGGCGATCTCTATTGCGAGTATCTTGGGGCGATCGCTAGTAATAACTTTAAATCGCCTCAAACAGTCCAATAAGGAACTAGAGTCGCTCATTCAAGAAAAAACCAATGAGCTAGATGCGTCCAAATCTTCCTTGCAAAGGACTAATTTTATTTTGTCCCGTCGGGAACAACAGCTCCGCAAACAGCAGAACGTGTTATTTGATTTGACCAAGGATCGCGCCATCAATCAAGGAGACTTTATTGTTGCCGTCCAAAATATTACCCGCACGGGGTGCTATGCCTTAAATGTCGAGCGTGTCAGTATTTGGCTATTTGATAAAAACAAAACAGTTTTGCATTGCCTCGACCTCTATCAAAAAAGCACCCACATCCATAGCGAAGCTGATGTTTTAACCGCAGCCGCATATCCTAGTCTATTTAAAGCAATATTAGAAAATCGCAGCATTGCGATCGAAGATGTACAGGAAGACCCAGTGCTTCAGGAACTGGTCGTCTCCTACTGTATACCCTTAAATGTTGTTTCAGTTCTATTATCCCGATTTGAACTGAGCGGCGAAGTCATGGGCATAATTCTATTTGAACATACGGAAATTGAGCATTTATGGATCGAAGAAGAAATTAGTTTTGCTCATTCCCTATCGGATTTACTCGCTCTCAGTTTAGAAGCGCAAGAGCGACGACGCGCAGAAGAGAGCTTAAGATTTGAACAAAAAAAATCTGAACGGCTACTGCTCAACGTCTTGCCCCAAGAAATTGCCGAGCGGCTGAAATCAATCCAATCGATGACTAAAGTCCATTTAAAAACCAGCGGCACGATCGTCGCCGATTCCTTTGAAGAAGTTACGGTTTTATTTGCAGATATTGTCAATTTTACGGAATATGCGGCTTCTATCTCTGCTAGTGAATTAGTCAATGTCCTCAATGATATTTTTTCGGAGTTCGACCATCTGGTTGAGCAGTACGAGCTCGAAAAGATTAAAACCATCGGTGACTCCTACATGGTTGTAGGCGGGTTGCCAGTGCCAAGCAAAGATCATGCTGAGTCGATCGCGGAAATGGCATTACAGATGCAAACCGTCATTCAGAAATTCAAGCGTTCGGATGGAAGCGTTTTCTCTTTGCGTATTGGGATTCATACGGGTCAGGCGATCGCAGGGGTAATTGGGACAAAGAAGTTTATCTACGATCTATGGGGAGATACGGTGAATGTTGCGAGTCGCATGGAATCTTACGGACTAGCAGGCTGCATTCAGGTCACTGAAGCCACCTACCAACTTTTAAAAACGAAGTATGTTCTTGAGGAGAGAGGGGCGATTGATATCAAAGGCAAAGGAGAGATGATCACCTATCTCCTTAAAGGAAAGATCATAATTTAGAGGATAATTAAGTAGCTAAGCATAAGTAAACTTAAAACCTAGAAGAGAGTACCGCCCGCTTAGCGGGCGGTACTCTCTCTGGTTTTGTTTTTAATTATGCTGAACTACTTAGTAATCTATGGAATGATAGGGTCAAGGCTGCTATTGTAATGGAACCTCAAAATAGCGTAAATTGGCTTCAGACAACTGAAAACAACTCTTAAAAAGCCTGCGCTGGATTGCTTATTTCCATTGCTTATTTCCATAGTCAGCCAAATTTGTTATATATCATGCTTAAAATCCCCGATACACCACAGTTGTTTGCCAAATTATTTAAAAATATCCCTTTAAAGGTTATTTTAGTTGTACCCTTTGTCGTACAGATTTGTATAACGGTTGGCGTAGTCGGAACCTTCTCATTTCGGAACGAACAACAAGCAGTGGGTGAATTGGCTACCCGTCTCAGTGGCGAAGTTAGCGATCGCATAAGTACCAAACTCGATAACTATTTACGCATCCCGCCCCAGATCAACCAAGCTAATGCTAATGCGGTGAAATTGGGAATGTTGAATCTAGAGAATTTTCAACAAACAGGGCACTTCTTCTGGAAACAGATGGATTTATATAATGTGGGATATATAAACTATGCTGCGGACAGTCAAGAATTTATTGGGGCTGAGCGAAAAAACGATGGCAAGATATTAATTACTGAGACAACCTTGGCAAGGGGAATTACTAAGACCGCTATTTTCAATACCGATAGTGAAGGAAATCGCCAAGAGCCGCCCGAAGTTATGGAATTACCTAAGGATGTGCGGCAAGAATCTTGGTATGCCGATGCGGTCAAGGCAGGCAAACCGACATGGACGAAGATCTATCAATGGGATAGTCGCCCTGAAGTTTTATCTATTTCCCATAGCTATCCCCTCTACGATCGCGATCGCAAGTTAATTGGCGTACTGGGAGTTGATTATATCCTCACCCAAATAAATATCTTTTTGCAAGACTTAAAGACCGATAATTCCGAACGTATTGTGATCATTGAGCGTTCAGGATTAGTCGTCGGCACTTCTAGCAATGAACGAATTTTCTCCATTATTAATGGCAAACCTCAGCGCTTGAATATTCTCAATAGTAACGATGTCCTATCCCGATCTGCGGCTCGCTATCTCATCAAAGAATTTGATAATTTTAATTTTATTCAAGAAGAATTAAAACTAGAACCAACCTTAGAAGGAGAGAAGCAATTTATTCGGGTGCAGCCTTGGCGCGATCGCGATGGGCTAGACCTGTTGATCGTCGTGGTGCTCCCCGAATCGAGCTTTATGGAGCAGATTAATAGTCGTCGGCAATTCACCATCTTATTTAGCCTCGCCACCTTGGGGATAGCGATTTTAATTGGGATGATGACGGCTCGTTCGATTACAGCTCCGTTACTCAATCTCAGCGGTGCGTCCCAAGCGATCGCCGATGGCGATCTCGATTCTAGGGTATTGGTCAAGGGCACAAGCGAAGTCAAGATTTTGTCTGAGTCCTTCAATCGCATGGCCGAAATGCTTACGGAATCCTTTAAACGGCTTGAAAAAGCCAATATTGAATTAGAGTCGCGAGTACAAGAAAGAACTAGCGAACTGGCTAACTCGCAAATATCTCTACAACGGAGTAACTTCCTATTACAGCGCCGCGAACAGCAACTGCGCAAACAACAAAAAATCCTGATCGATCTCACCAAAAATAAAGCGCTTAACTTGGGGGACTTTATCATTGCTGTCCAGAATATTACCGCTACCGCCAGTCATACCTTGGATATCGAGCGTGTCAGCGTCTGGCTATTTGATAATGCTAAGACCAAATTGCATTGCCTCGATCTCTATATCAAAAGTGTCAATATCCATAGCGAAGCGGAGTTTTTAGATGCGGATAAATTCCCCATCTTTTTTGCAGCAATCCACGAACATCGGAGTTTGGCAGTAGAAGATGTGCAGGATGAAGCAGTTTTAGTCGAGCTATACCAAGACTATCTCTACCCTTCTAAGATCGTATCTCTACTCGTATCCTCCTTTGATATTGCGGGGGAATTAACGGGCATCTTGATGTTTGAACAAACGGAAGTAGAGCGGCTATGGATGCTAGAGGAAATTAGTTTTGCGAGTTCTTTATCAGAATTGTTATCTTTAGGGATGGAAGCGCAAGAACGTCGCCGCGCCGAGGAAAATTTGCGGATTGAGCAAATACGCTCGGAAAGGTTATTACTCAATGTTTTACCCAAAGCGATCGCCGAACGCCTCAAATCCTCAGCTCTCTATAATTCAAACAATATCACCCTTAATAGTTCTGCGGAAATTCTATCAAGTTCCATTTCTAAGTTAAAACCACGCGGGACAATTTTAGCGGATAGTTTTGATGAAGTGACAGTTCTATTTGGCGATATCGTGGGATTTACCGAATTTGCGGCCTCGGTATCTGCGGATGAACTGGTGTATATGCTCAATGAAATCTTTTCTGAATTCGATCGTCTTGTGGATCGTTACAACCTAGAAAAGATCAAAACCATTGGCGATTCCTATATGGCTGTGGGTGGGCTACCCATTCCCCGTGACGATCATGCGGAAGCGATCGCTTCTATGGCGCTAGAAATGCAAAAATCCATTAGTCAATTTGTCCGCCCCGATGGCAAGCAATTCAAGCTAAGAATTGGGATTCATACGGGGAAAGCGGTGGCAGGGGTTATCGGCAAGAAAAAATTTATTTACGACCTGTGGGGAGACACGGTAAATATCGCTAGTCGGATGGAGTCCCACGGGCTTCCAGGCTGCATCCAAGTGACAGATACGACCTATCAAATTTTGAAAGACAAATACCAATTCGAGCCTAAGAGAACTATTGAGATCAAGGGTAAAGGGGAAATGGTGACATATTTGCTAACGAACGAACTTTAGAAACCATTTAAGAATTACTTTCTGCGGTCAAAAACTCTAAGAGATCCCCCTCAATCCCCCTTAAAAAGGGGGAAGAATTTAATGCTCCCCCCTTTTTAAGGGGGGCTGGGGGGGATCTATCCAATTCTTAAATGATTTCTTAACCCCCGATCTTTAATCCAAAAGCAAATAGCGAGGCTTCCACAAACCCTTTAGGATTGCTATAGTTTAAATTTTTAGTTATTAATTTTAATTATTAAACAGTCCATTCATGACAGAAACCGCAGATAAGGAATCAACGAACCTACACGATCGCTGGATGCAACGATGTATTGATTTGGCTCTCCAAGCCAGAGGTCGCACCGCACCAAACCCAATGGTGGGCAGTGTAATTGTGAAAAATGGGCGGGTGTTAGGGGAAGGCTTTCATCCGCAAGCGGGGCAGCCTCACGCCGAAGTATTTGCCATCCGCGCCGCCCAGCAAACGGGAGAGGATCTGCAAGATGCGACCCTCTACGTCAATCTGGAGCCCTGTAACCATCACGGACGCACGCCACCCTGTTCCGAGGCAATTATTCAAGCAGGAATTGGGGAAGTGGTCATGGGGGCGATCGATCTCGATCCCCGTGTTGCTGGCACTGGGCGCGATCGCCTCAGGGCGGCAGGGCTGAAGGTGACCACTGGAGTCTTGGCTCAAGCCTGTTTAGAACTAAACGAAGCCTTTTTTCATCGCGTGCGGACAAATCTTCCCTTTGGTATTTTTAAATATGCGATGACCCTCGATGGCAAAATCGCCACCACTTCAGGACATAGCTATTGGATTACTGGCGCTGAAGCAAGGCGAGTGGTTCATGATCTGAGGGGAGGCTGTGACGCGATCATTACAGGCGGAAACACGGTCAGACTCGACAATCCCCATTTAACAACCCATGGAACGAGCCGCCATTGTCCTTTACGGGTGGTGGTCTCCGCTAGTTGTGATCTGCCCGAAACCGCCAATCTATGGCATATTACGGAGAGCGAGAAAACACTCTTGATTGTTCCCCCCGATCGCCATCACCAGCTAAAGCAAAAGCTCCGCGATCGCCAAGTGGAAGTGCTCGAACTCGATATTCTCTCCCCTGAAGCCGTGATGCAAGAATTAGGCAAACGTGGTTGTAACACCGTTCTCTGGGAATGTGGCGGCAGGCTGGGAGCAGCCGCAATTAAAGCTAAGATGGTACAAAAAATCTACGCCTTTATTGCTCCCAAATTAATTGGGGGATTTACGGCTCCCAGTCCCATTGACGATCTGGATTTAACCTTGATGACCGAAGCGATCGCCATCGAGAGATCGCAATTACAACAAATTGGTACGGACTTTTTGATTACTGGATATCTCCCATGAGCGATCGCTTAGCATTCCCAAATCCTCAAAAGCCGCGAAAGTTAACCCTTAAGTTCATTCTCATCGGTCAGTTTGCGATCTTGATCATGGGAATATCAGGATTGATGGCATGGCTATCTTGGCACAGCGAACAAGAAACGATCGACAACCTCGTCGGTCAACTGCAAAACGAAATTAGCGATCGCATCGAACAAAAGCTCACCTCCTATCTAGAAGTCCCCCATTTAATCAATAGAATTAATGCCGATGCGATCGGTCAAGGCATATTAAAAACTCAAGATCGCCCTAGCGAGAAATATCTATGGCAGCAGATCAATAACTTTCCGATGGTTTCTTGGATCTATTATGGAGAAGAAAGCATGGGTAACTTTGTGGGCATTACCCGCATTGACAACAAACTCCAAACAGCGATCAACATTAACGGAAGCAAGGGTTTACAACGTTATCTTTACAACTTAAATAGCCAAGGAGAGCGCCTCAGTCTGGCGGGAACTCCCGAAGCCTACGATCCCCGTCAACGTCCTTGGTATCGGGCGGCTTTAAGAGATCGCCAATCAACTTGGAGTCCGATCTATCAAGATTTTAATCGCCCAGAACAGGTAATTACTGCGAGCCTAGCCGTATATAATGCGGAAGGAAAGAGAATTGGAGTCTTAGGGACGGATCTGTCCTTAGGCAGTATCAGCCAATTTTTAAACGGTTTGCAAATTGGGAAAACAGGACAGGCTTTCATCATCGAACCTTCAGGTTTATTAGTCGCTAGCTCCGTTCGAGAGAATCTCTACGATCTAACTTCGCAAAGAGTCCCCCTTAAGAATGTCAAACAACCCATGATTCGGATGGCAGCGAACTATCTAGAGCAGCAGGCGGGAGGACTGGATCACCTGAACACCGCCCAGCATCTAAAATTCCAATCGGAGGGAAAAAATATATTTCTGAAAGTACTTCCCTATCGAGACAATCGCGGGCTTAACTGGACGATCGTGGTGACAGTGCCCGAGTCAGACTTTACCGAGCAACTCGATCTTAAACGCCAAAGAACGATTTTACTGATTGGGCTATGTCTTGCGGGGGCGATCGCCTTAGGTATATTCACGACTCAATATATCAACCGACCGCTCCGCAGACTAACCCTTGCTAGTCAAGCGGTGACCAATGGAGAACTGAATCGCGAAGTTCCCTCTGCCGCAATTGAAGAAATGGATCTGCTCTCCCAAACTTTTAACCAGATGGCATTTCGTTTAAAGCTATCTTTTGATGAATTAGAACGCGCCAATGAAAATTTGGAATCTCGGATTCAGGAAAGAATGACCGATCTCCAAGCATCCGAAGAGAAATTTAGAAGTTTGGTTTCTAACTTTTCGGGAATTGCCTACCGTTGCAACGGCGATCGCGATTGGACAATGGTATTTATTGGCGGCGATGTCGAGGGCTTAACGGGATATCAGCCTGAAGATTTTGTCGCGGATCGCGTCCGTAGCTGGACAAGCATCATTTATCCCGAAGATCGCGACCATATCAAACGGGGAATAGATGAGAGCTTAGCCTGCGGACAGCCCTATAGCCTTGAATATCGAATTATCAATGCCCAAGGCAATCTGCGCTGGCTCTGTGAGAAGGGACAAGGCATATTTGCGGACGATCGCTTGCTGTGGCTCGATGGCGCAATTTTTGATATTAGCGATCGCAAGCAAGTAGAAGCGGAATTACTAGAGCGGGTGCATCTATCGATTTTAATGGCAGAAATTGGTTCCGCTTCCACCCAGCTCCATACTCTCGCCGAAGTACTCCAATCCTTTGTAGAGTCTCTCTGGCGACATATGAATGTTGCCTTTGCCCAGATATGGACGCTCAATGCCTTTGGCAATAGTTTAGATATCGATGTCAGTGCAGGAAACTACAACCATACCGATCGCGAGAGACTGCGGCATCTCGTTCCCCAAGCCAAAATTTGGTCGATTACCCAAGGGAATTTCCAACCCCTCCTGACCAATCAAATTTTGGCGGATATATCTGAAGTCGATCGCCAATGGCTACAAGAGGAAAACATTATTTCCTTGGTTGGATATCCCCTAATCGTCAAAGGGAAAGTGATCGGTGTCATCTTGATGCTCTCGCAGTCGCATTTAGATACTGATATCCAAACCATAGATCTGATTTCTAATGCGATCGCCATCGGCATCGATCACAAACAGTCTGAAGAGAAACTCAGGATTACCAATGCCGAAATGCAAGCCCTATTTGCCGCGATGGATGATGTCATTTTGGTGCGCGATCGATTGGGACGCATTCTCAAAACCCCTGAAACTCGCAAAGAAAACTGGCGAGAGGCTAGCGAAATTATTGGTAAGTTGCCTTCGGAAATATTTCCTCCAGAACAAGCAGAACTCTTTACAAATTGCATTGAGAAGGTTTTAGAAACCCAGCAAACTCTAAATGTCGAGTATCTCTCATCTAACGATCAAGCCCTCGATCGCTCAATCTGGTGGAATGCCAGTATCTCTCCCATTGATCGGGAGACCGTAGTTTGGGTGGCTCGCGATATCACTGACAGAAAACAGGTCGAAGAGCAACTCAAACAGGCTAAACAAACCGCCGAAAGCGCGAGCCAAGCCAAGGGGCATTTTTTAGCGAGTATGAGTCACGAACTCCGCACCCCGCTAAATGCAATTCTGGGATTTACCCAGCTCATGCTCCGCGACCTCAGCCTTACCAATAGCCACCGCTCCTATCTCAAAATTATTCATGACAGTGGCGAACATCTACTGGAATTAATTAATGATGTTTTAGATATGTCCAAGATCGAATCGGGGCGCATCACCTTCAATAGTACCTGCTTCGATCTTTATCGCATGTTAGATATGTTAGAACAGATGTTTCGACTGAAAGCGATAGATCGCAAGGTGAAATTGATTTTTAGGCGATCGCCGAAATTACCGCAGTGGATCGTCACCGACGAAGGTAAACTCCGCCAAATCCTCATTAACTTATTGAGCAATGCGATTAAATTCACCCCACAAGGATCGATCACTCTATCAGCCGAGGCGCTCCATCAAGAAGAAACTAATGACTTAGGAGAAGAATCACCCTTAAATCCCCAAAAGGAACAATCCTCAAGCACCCTCATCTTCAAAATAGAAGATACGGGTGCAGGCATTCCACTACATCAACTAGAACGAATATTTGAAGCCTTTGAGCAAACCGATATCGGGCGTAGAGCTTCCGAAGGAACTGGTTTAGGATTACCCATTAGCCTGAAATTTGCCCAGTTTATGGGTGGGCAGATTACCGTCAGTAGCATCTTGGGCGAGGGTAGTACCTTTCAAGTGCAAATCCCCATTAGTATATCGGCAGCATCCGTCCCCTTACATCAGCCCAACGATCTCTATGTCACTGCTTTAGCTCCCGATCAGCCAGAATATCGACTCCTCGTCGTAGAAGACCGCTGGGAAAGTCGGCACTTGTTAGTCAAAATTTTAGAAGCAGTTGGCTTCCAAGTCCGCGAAGCGCAGAATGGGGCGGAGGCTCTCGCTATTTGGGAAGAGTGGCAACCGCACCTGATCTGGATGGATATGCGAATGCCTATCATGGACGGCTATGAGGCAACTCGCCAGATCAAATCCCACCTAAGGGGGCAAGCCACCGTCATTATCGCCTTAACCGCCAGTGCCTTAGAGGAAGAAAAAGCAATTATTCTCTCGGCAGGCTGTGATGATTTTGTCCGTAAACCTTTTCGGGAAAGTCTCATTTTCGAGAAGCTAACCGAATATTTAGGGGTGAATTATTTATACGAGCATGAAAGCGATCGCCATATTAAGGGGAAAAACAACCTCGATCTAGAAACTTTGGGAGCAAATTTTACCGCCAATTTATCGCAAATGACCGACCATTGGATCGCCCAACTACATCAAGCAGCTATGCTAGCTGACAATGACTTAATTAATGAATTAGTTGCGGAAATTCCAGAAGATAATACTGTTTTAATCCATTCTTTAATCGCCCTTGTGGATAATTTTTGTTACAATCAAATCATGGGTTTGACCAAACAAGCTCTTCGCAAATAATCAATAGCATGTCTGCACTAAATATATCAGTATATAAATAAGTGGACTTAATTAAATATAAAACCCTAAAATCTGCGGTGCAGGCGCAGTGTGCGCCGCAGGTCTTAGCTCTAGATTTTAATTATGCTGAGGTACTTAGCAGTCTTAACCATTTATGAGAAAAATAAGGCTTTGAATTCACTCAGCCAAACTATGCTGAAGCACCGTATCTAGTCTATGGCAAGATATCTAGCCAACTATCCTTTGGAAGCTACAATTAATTGCTAAAAAAGCGATTGTTAACTAATTTGACATGGACTATAGGTAATTTTTAGAATTATTGAATTCCTAGTCATCAAAGCAATTCTGGGACAACATCTATGGATACGGCTACATAATGACTAGAAATTATAGCGGCGACATATTAATAGTCGATGATATGCCCAATAATTTGCGTTTTCTATCGACAACTTTGACGGAGCAAGGCTATAAGGTACGCAGCGTCACCGATGGATTAATGGCTTTGACCGTAGCAAAGGCCGCTAAACCCGATCTGATTCTGCTCGATATCATGATGCCGAATATCGATGGCTACGAGACCTGTGTCAGGCTCAAGGCTGATGAGAAGACCTGCGATATTCCTGTGATTTTTTTGAGCGCCTTGGATGAGGTAATTGATAAGGTTAAAGCCTTCACCGTGGGTGGGGTGGATTATATTACCAAGCCCTTTCAGCTAGAAGAAGTATTGGCACGCATTCAGACCCATTTAAGTTTGCGGTTTGCCCAAAAAGAAATTAGGCAACTTAATGCCGAACTTGAGCAGCGCGTGCGTCAGCGAACTGTCCAACTAGAACAAGAAATTGCGGAGCGCCTACAAGTTCAAGAAAGATTACTCCACTTAGCGCTGCATGATGTCCTGACGGGATTACCGAATCGAACTTGGTTCATGAAGCGATTAGAGCAAATCCTCCAGCAGGCTATTCAACAATCTGGATCGCATTTTGCCGTATTGTTTTTAGACTGCGATCGCTTTCAAGCCGTTAACGATTCCTTAGGACATTTAGTTGGCGATCAACTATTAGTCTCGATCGCCCGCAGAATTCAGCTTTGTCTCCGTCCTGGCACTATGCTTTGCCGATTGGGAGGAGACGAGTTTGCCATACTGCTGCAAGATACCGAAAAATATGCCGATGCCATCAAAACTGCCGATGATATTCTGCGCGAATTAGCCGCACCCTTTCAAATTAGCGAATATCAAGTATTTACCAATGTCAGTATTGGCATTGTGATGGGCAATGGGGTTTATAGACAGCCCGAACATATCCTCAGGGATGCCGATACCGCCATGTACCAAGCTAAAGCGAATGGAAAGGCTCGATATCAAGTGTTCGAGCAAACAATGCATAACCTTGCCCTCTACAACTTTCAGCTCGAATCCGATCTCCGACATGCCTTAGAGCGTCAAGAATTAGAGGCCTATTATCAGCCGATCGTCAACTCCATCAGCAATGAAATCACCTCCTTTGAAGCGCTAGTGCGTTGGAATCATCCCGAAAAAGGATTAGTCGTCCCTAACAAGTTTATTCCGATCGCCGAAGAGACGGGATTAGTAATTGCGATCGACCTATTTGTGTTGCGCCAAGCCTGCCAGCAACTGCGAATTTGGCGAGATGCGGGTATTGTCAAACATTCCTTAACCATGAATGTCAATCTTTCGGTAAAGCATTTTATGAGCTTCGATCTGCTAAAGCAGATCGATCGCGTGCTTGAGGAGACAGGTATTGATGGCGATTCCTTAAGATTAGAAATCACCGAAAGCGACATCATGGAGAATGCCGAATTTGCTGGCAAAATCATCGCCCAATTGCACGATCGGCATATTCAGCTAAGTATTGATGATTTTGGTACTGGTTACTCTTCCCTAAGTTATCTCCATCGGCTACCGATCAATCATCTCAAAATCGATCGCTCCTTTGTGATGCGTATTGGGAAAAATGGCAAAAATACGGAAATTATTAAAGCAATTATCGCATTGGCGAAAAGCTTAGACATGTTTACGATCGCCGAGGGCGTAGAGACCCAAGAGCAGCTAGCCCAGATTCGAGAATTGCATTGCGATTTTTGTCAGGGCTATTTATTTTCTCGCCCCGTCAATGCCGAAGCTGCCCAAAATTTATTGCTTACAGGATTTAAAACCCAAGCCTAGAAGGGTTTGCCCTTGCTACGCAAGAGGCAAACCCTTCTAGCCCTGTATAAAGCCCAAGAATTGAGTGGCGGCGCGAAGCGCCGCCACTCAATTCTTGGGCTTTATGTCCTAGTACAAGGCGACAGCTATAAAAAACTGCTTGGGGGTTCTTTTGTTCGAGAATAGTTGTAAAAATAAGAGTAAAAATAAGACCAGAGCCTAAACCGTCTAAGTAGCTAGGCGCAAAATATAAAACTCCAAAAGCTGTAGCGCACGCTGCGCGTGCGCTACAGCTTTTGACTCTGGGTTTTAATGATGCCCAGCCACCTATACCAAATCACGAAAGTGTGACAACACTTTTGGGAATTAAACACCAAACCCAGTCAGGTTTTGAGATTCCCAAAATGGCGTTGCCATTTTGGGAATTGGTATAATACCAATTCACGAAAGTGTGACAACACTTTTGGGAATTAAACACCAAACCCAGTCAGGTTTTGAGATTCCCAAAATGGCGTTGCCATTTTGGGAATTGGTATTACTCTACGGTCGGCTTTGCCGTAACTTTAGTCGAGGAATGATATGTATATTCTGATTGGTGGGGCGGGAATGATGGGATTAGACCTAGCCCGTACCCTCCTCCATATGGGACATACGATCGCCGTGATCGACACCGATCCCATCGCCTGTCAATATGCCCGCCAAAAAATTGGGGTGATGGCTTTTGAAGGCAGTGCAGTCAACACGACCGTCTTATTAGAAGCAGGAATTCGCAAATGTAATGCTTTTATTGCCGCCTTACGGGAAGAT
This sequence comes from Pseudanabaena sp. UWO310, assembly GCF_006861605.1. Taxonomy (NCBI): domain Bacteria; kingdom Bacillati; phylum Cyanobacteriota; class Cyanophyceae; order Pseudanabaenales; family Pseudanabaenaceae; genus Pseudanabaena; species Pseudanabaena sp. UWO310. The sequence continues at coordinate 81,605 of NZ_SELU01000001.1, forward strand.
GCCCTGAACCTAGCCATTGTGACCCTATCCAAACATTATGGCGTACCCCAAATTATGGTACGCATGAGCGATCGCGACTTTGAGGAACCCTATCAACTAGCGGGAGCAACCCATATTATCGGCACATTAGAACTTGCTATTTCACGGATTGTCAATGCGATCGAATATCCTCAAGTCGATGCGATGATGCATTTTGAACAGGGTCAAGTCGAAGTCGTCAAACTATCAATTCCGCAACTTTGTGCCATTGTCGGGTTGACGGTCGCCGAGATCGCCCAAAACCCCCAATTCCCTACAGGGACGCTCATCATCGGCTATCAAGCCCATCCCCACGAAGATTTAATCGTTCCCAATGGCAGCACTATTTTAGAAGGGGGCTCAACAATTCTAGTAGTTACGAAACCCAGTCTTGTGAGGCAAATGTTGGACTTTATGGGGCTATGTGCCTAGTCTTCCCTTAGGGAAAGGAGCTTTTCATTGAGTACTTTGAGATAACTATGCCCAACATCATCGGAAAGCAATCCTTTGCGAATAGCATCATTAATCGCCACCTTTTCCGCAAGATAAAGGCGGCGGCGCAATCCATCTAGATAATTTTGCTCCTCTGGATTTTCATGGCGATCGCTAATGCGTTGATTGTAAATATCGCGTAGTTCATGCTCGGAGGTGGCAATCTTAGCTTGATAGCTGGCAAATAGTTCCTCATATACCGATTTTTGTAAACTCCCCGACTCCAACAGATTCGCTAACTCCTTTTGAGCGGCTTTTGAGGCGATCAGATTTAACTGAAGGGATTCAATTTGTTGCTTCGTGGGTGATGGACTGGATAGATTCAACTTCTTCACAAACCAAGATAGACTCAATCCCTGTCCCACCAAGGAGATTAGTACCGTACTAAAGACAAGGGCGATCGCTTGCGTGCGATCGGGCAAAGCAAAGGGCAGACTCAGGGCAAGCGCCATCGATAGCGAGCCTTTGACATTGCCCAGAATTAAGACATGTTGCCAACGTAAGGGGATCGGGCGATCGAAGAAACTCAGTCCATAGAGCAAGGGATAAATCGCCACAATCCGTCCGATTTGATAGGCAAAAACCGCAAACAAAGCCGCAGGAGCGGTACTCAAAAGCGATAATGGCGCTACTTCAATCCCCACTAATAAAAAGATAAATGTGTTCGCCCCAAAGGCCGCATATTCCCAGAAATTCAGCAAACTCACCTCCGTGGGAGCCGAGGTTTGCCGAAAGCCGAGGTTGCCAATTACCAATCCCGCAATCATTACGGCGATCGCACTGGAAACTCCCAAAGCATGACCGATCTGAAAAGTCCCCAAGGATACCGCCACCGTTAACAAAATATTACTGAGCGCGTCATCCGACTGCTGAAACAGCCCCACACAGAGATAGCCCAGTCCCAAGCCCAAAATACTGCCCCCGACAAAGGCAATAAAAATCTGCTGTAGTCCTTCCCCAAGCGTAAAGGAACCCTGCATAAAAATCGTAGTAATCATACTAAGCAGGACTAAAGCAATCCCATCGTTAAAGAGGCTTTCTCCTTCCACAATGGTGGCAAGTGGTCGCGGGACAGTCACATTCCTAAAGGCAATAATTACCGAAACCGTATCCGTAATCGTTAAAATTACGCCAACGGCACTAGCGGTAATCCAAGCTAGATTAATGCCAAATTTGAGTAAGGTGGCGGTAATCGTCGCCGATAAAATCACCCCAGGTCCTGCGAGCAATAAAATCGGCTTAATCGTGCTGCGCAGACGACTGATATCGGTATTGATCGAGGCTTCAAAGATCAAGATTGGCAGAAATAGATTGAGGATCACTTCTGGATTTAAGCCAATGGAAGCAGGTAGTATATGCTTGGGAATCGCTAAACCTGCTAAGACTAGCCCCACAACGTAGGATATCCGCAATCGTCTCGTAATCAGAGCAACCGCAGTTGCCACAATTAACAGAATAATTAATGTATTGACTAATCCAGTAAATTCGCTGGAGTTTTTCGAGAGGGTCTGCTCTAGGGGAGGACTATTTAAAGCATTAACAAAAAGATAACCAATCAAGGTATTTGCACTAATGATAGAGCGATAGCTATTTTCATTAAAGTTAGGACATAAAAACCAGAAAGTAAAGGCAGATCACTTTAGGAGATTACTTCGGGAACGTTTTCTGGTTTTAAAATCAAGCCATCTTGAATGCGGATAATCCGCCGAGTTCTTTCTGCCACATCATGTTCGTGGGTAACTAGAACGATGGTAATTCCCTGTGAATTTAAATCCCCCAAGAGTTCCATTACCTCATGGGAAGTTTGGGTATCGAGCGCTCCCGTCGGTTCGTCGGCAAGTATTAGTGCAGGACGATTAGCCAAAGCACGGGCGATCGCTACCCGTTGTTGCTGTCCTCCCGATAATTGATTGGGACGATTGAGTAGGCGATCGCTAAGTCCCACCTTCGTAAGGGCTTCTGTCGCGAGTCGATGGCGTTTCTCCTTGGGGATATTGGAATAAATCATCGGCAACATCACATTCTCGATCGCTGTCGATCTTGAGAGTAAATTAAATTGCTGAAAGACAAAACCAATGCGGCGATTGCGAATAAAGGCTAACTCATCATCGTTATAGGTGGTTAATTCCCGATCTTCAAGATAGTATTTACCAGAGGTAGGGCGATCTAGACAACCGATAATATTCATCAAGGTGGATTTGCCTGACCCCGACATCCCCATGATTGCCGCATATTCTCCCGACTGAATTTCCAGATCGATGCCTTTGAGAATGGGAACATTCACTTCACCGAGACGATAGGCTTTACGAATATTTTCTAATCGAATCATAGATGTTCCTTAATTTTAATCACTTCTTAATCACTTCTGAGAGCTTGAATCGGATCTAACTTCGCGGCACTTCGGGCAGGAATTACACCTGCCACTAGTCCTACCATCATTGACAAACCAAATCCCGCGACTACTGACCAGATCGATACCAAAAAGGGAAATTGAAAAATTGTTGCCGAACCATAGGCGATCGCAATTCCTAACGCAATCCCCACTACGCCGCCCAATCCCGACACTAAAATCGCCTCAGTCAAAAACTGGTTGAGAATCGCCGATCGCGTCGCGCCGAGAGCTTTTCTCACCCCAATTTCACGGGTGCGCTCCACGACCGAGACTAGCATAATATTGGCGATACCAATGCCGCCGACCACCAAAGAGATCGCGGCGATCGCGCCCACCATCAGAGTCAGTAAGCCGACAATATTGGTAAAAGCGCTTAAAATATCCGTCTGATTCACGATCCGAAAATCATCGGACTGGGGTGGATAAATTTTATGCCGCAACCGTAGGAGATTTGTCAATTGAAATTGCGCTGCTTCAAGCTCTGCCTCATCTAGGGCTTGCACCCAAAACCCACTGACGGATATACCCTGTAAAGCATTATTGCCGACCTGTCTTGCCGACATATTCTTGAGCGGGATATAAACGCGATCGTCCTGATCGAATCCCCCAGTTGACCCTTTCGACTCCATCACCCCAATTACTTGATATTGTTCCCCTTGGATCCTAATTCTCTGCCCGATCGCATTGCTTCGACCAAACAGATCCGAGCGCACCTTAGAACCCAGCACCACTAAAGATTTTGCATTGTCGATATCTTCCTGTTCAAAATATCGACCTTCCGTAGGGAAAGTATTTCTAATCGGTGAATAATTAACATCAGTACCAATTACGGTTGTTGATGTATTTTGATTCTCATAGGAAACCTGTCGGGTGCGCTGCAAATAGGCAGAAACTAACTTTACTGCTGGAGCCTTGGCAACCGCTTGAGCATCTTCTAAGGTCAAGGTGGAAGCAGACCCTCCTCCCTGATTTACCCCGCCCGTTCTCGCCGCCCCTGTGAGGACATTGATCGAATTTGTGCCAAGGGCTTGTAGTTGATTTTCGGTAGCCTTCTGGATACCCTGTCCGACCGAAGTAATCGCAATCACCGCCGCAATGCCAATAATTACGCCCAACATCGTCAAAGCAGTTCGCAAGCGATTATTCCATAGAGATTCTGCTGCCATGGTCAGAATCTCGGTAAAGGGAACCTTGGCAACTTGAAGGCGTGATTGGGCAAATTTGGAGATAGGTTTAGCATTTTGCATGGCTTCATCTAACCCCGACTGCGCTGTGGTGAAGGGGAAAGTCCAGGAATACCACTGGGATTAGTCTTTGGTCGTGAACCTTCAGGGAAGGAGACAAAGATTTTTTCATTACCCGTTAAACCCGACTTCACTTCGGTTTTATCATCCACGGTCACCCCAGTTTCAATGGCAGTAAAGACGGGCGTTTCACTCTGATCAGTCTTGACATATACACCCGTACTACCCTGTTGTCTGACGATCGCGACAGTGGGGACGACCAATACATCCTTGAGTTGTCCTGCCTTAAATTCTAAGCTGGCATTCATTCCCGACCGTAACATTTGCTTATCTTGGGATGTAATCTCAGCCTTGACTTCAAAACTAGTAACGTTTTGATTGACGATCGCTTGCGGTGAAATCGAGACCACCCGACCGCTAAATTTTTTATTAGGATAGGCATCGACCTGCACTGTGACTTCCTGACCAATGGCGATCTGGGCAATATTTGACTCAGCAACATTCGCTACAACTTGATTATTGCTGGCTAGAGCCAAAATTGAAGAAGCGGTTGCCGAACTTACCGAACTGCTAGAAGTAGTAGGGGTAACAAAGGCTCCAGGATCGGCATACTTGCGTAACACGACTCCATCAAAGGGGGCGCGAATAATGGTGTCCTCCAATTGTGCTTGGACGATTTGGAGGGAACCTGCGGCTGATACGACTTGCGCCTGAGCGCGATCAATTTCTTCAGGACGAGCTCCTGCCTGTTGGAGAGCTAATGCTTCGCGTACCTGCGAGACTCTAGCGCGATTTGCCTCCATCGTGGTTCTGGCATTGTCCAGATCGCGGGAAGAAATCGCCCCTTCTTTGTAAAGTTGTTGATTTTGGCGATAAATAATTTCTGATTGTTCGAGGGTCGCTTGGGCATTACTCAGGTTTGCTTGTGCTTGAGCGATATCCTGAGCGCGATTTCCCGCATTTAGGAGATCGAGACTAGCTTGAGCTGCCGCGAGCTGTCCATCGGCTTGGGTAACTTGACCTAAGGTATTGGACTCATCCATATAGGCGAGGATCTGCCCCTCCCTCACCGCCTGTCCTTCTTTTACTAACAGGCTTTTGAGTCTACCAGAGCTTTTGGGGCTGACATTAATGGACTTCTCAGGTTGAATTGTGCCATTAGCGGTCACAATAATCGGTAAATCTGCGCGTTTAATGGCGATCGTCCTTTCGCGCTTACGACTATCTTTGTTATTGGCGGGAGCCGTTAATTGGGTATAGGCATAGTAGCCACCACCGCTGGTGACGAGCAATATCAGTAAGATCACAAGGCGCGATCGCCATCGTCCCATCAACTTTTTTTTAGGGCTATGCTCGGGGAAATCGGATAGATCGTCCAGCAACGCCTCATCCTTGGGTTCTAGCTTCTCTGATTGCATGGGAGTTACGTTAATCACTATTAGGTTTAGACTCTTATATCCGATCAAAGGGTCAAATTATAGCGGTAATACCAATTCACGAAAGTGTGACAACACTTTTGTGAATTAAACCCTAAAGCCTGCGGCGCACGCGTAGCGTGCGCCGCAGGCTTTAGCTCTGGATTTCTAGCTCTGGATTTTTATTATGCCTAGCTACTTATACCAATTTCCACCATGGCGTTGCCATTCTGGAAATTGGTATTACTGGGATTTTCGCCGTAGACGATAGCCAATAAATACTGCGATCGCGATGAGCACGCCGAAGACCACGACCTTAGTAATTACATCAATGTATTTTTCCACTAGATCGTAGTTTTTGCCCAAAAAACAACCCGCATAGGTTAATAAAGCTACCCATACCACGGTTCCAATTGTCGAATAGAGAAAGAAAGGAACGAGCGGCATTTTGCTGATGCCTGCGGGAATAGAAATCAACGTACGAATGCCAGGAACTAAGCGCCCAAATAGTACCGCCTTCGATCCATGCTTCTGAAACCAAGTTACTGATTTATCAATATCATCGCCAGAAATGCCAATCCATTTCCCGTAACGTCCCGCCAATATTTGTAAACGCTGTTGTCCCAATAGTAACCCTGCATAGTACCAAGGGATTGCGCCTAAAATCGTACCAACTACCCCAACTGCGATCGCGGGAATCACCTGAATGGTGGAATTAGGAAAAGTAGCCGTATAGCCTGCAAGGGGCATAATCAGTTCCGAGGGAATGGGGGGAAACAGATTTTCGAGAAACATCAGTAAGCCGATCCCCAGATAGCCTAGGGAATTCATTGTGTTTGTAATCCATTCCGTCATCGCTATTGCTCAATATGATGGTAACCAAGTTTCAATTTTATATTAGAGCGAGCTGCCACCCATCTTTATCTATTGACAGCGCTTTGCGCTCAAACCCAAACCAAGGGGATTTTTAAAAGCGTTGCAAAGCAACGCTTTTAAAAATCCCCTTGGTTTGTTTGATCGATAATTATTGATTGGCGGCGCAAAGCGCCGCCAATCAATTCTTGGGATTTTGGTATATTTAAGATTAGGTTATGGAATGTCACCATGCAGCTCAGATTTAAATTAAATAAATTTTGCTAAGGCGCATTGAGCCTTATTGCTAATGAAAAAGTCTTTTGTTTATCGCACTCTTCAAATTGCTACTGCGGTAGCGGTTTATAGCGCTATTTCTGTATGGGCCTCGACAAATCATGTCGATAGCGTTACCAATACCATTATCAATATCAATTCGTTCATGGTGATTCTTGGGATCGCTCTCATCTTTCCCTATATTTGTTTCAATGTTTTAGGGAAACTCTATACGCCGCCAGCATCGCGAAATTCTAGGCGATCGTCAGAATCTAGCAGATCCCCATTTAGCCAAGATGATCTCAATGCGATCGACACACCGCAAGAGCCAGAGTCAATGCTATATCGTGGTGCACGCTATAATCCAGATGATCTAAAGCCAACTCCTAATATTAACGAAAACAACCCAAAAACGGTTAAAAATCCACCGAACATTAAATATCGTGGAGCCAATATCGAAAGCAGTTCCGATGATAACTCCTCAGAATCACCAGATTCCTTTGCATCTGAAAGAAACTCTCAAAAATCTGCCAAGCCCAAGGAAAGAATGAAATATCGCGGTTCTTATATAGATTAAACCGTCAGTTCGGGCTAAGCTGGCAAGTTTTAAAAGCCCAAAAGTAAAAGCCTTGCTAGGCAAGGCTTTTACTTTTGGGCTTTGAGAAAGGTTTTGCTACGCAAAACCTTTCTCAAAGCCTGTTTCAAATTATCTCGAACTCACGTTAACTAGCGTTGCGGCGCTCCGCGCCGCAACGTCACATCTCTCACTGGGAAGAGATTTAGAGAATGACGGCACTTCAGATCGCTCTCTCTAGGCATAGGTTAAAATTCTTATAAGTAGTTCGGCATAATTAAAAATCAAAACCAAAACCTGTGGCGCACGCTGCGCGTGCGCCACAGGTTTTAGGGTTTTATACTTAATTAAGCCCACTTATTTAGTCCAATTTTTAGCCCTACATAACTTCATGGTTTTATTGCAGAGTGCTTTTCCCACCGCATCAAATCCCTCGCCCCAATCCCCACAAACTGCCCAGAAATTTGCCGCCCTGCGATCGCAACTGCTCAAACATGACTTAGATGCCTATTTTGTCCCCTCGGCGGACGAACATCTCAATGAATACCTACCCGAAGCCAAGCAACGTCGTCAATGGATTAGTGGCTTTACGGGTTCCGCAGGTGATTTTTTAATCAGTACCGATCGCGCTTGGATATATGTCGATTCGCGCTACTACGAACAGGCGGAGATGCAAGTGGATGAGAACCTCCAGAAAATCTGCAAAGTAGGACTAGCAGAGCATCAAACCTTGGAAGAAACCCTTGAAGAACTCGGACAAAATTCCTCGCGACCATGCCAAACCTTGCGCTTGGGCATCGATCCCTTTACGATTACAGTCTCCCAATATCGTCGTTTTTCCGAACGCCTAAGAGCCAGTGGAGTCGAGATCGTCCCTGTATTAGAGAATTTAGTCGATAATGTGCGATCGCAAAGCCCTTGGGTAGAGACAGAAACAGTTCCGCCCTTTGGCGATCGCCCAGTCATTGCGCTTCCCGATGACCTTACTGGCGAAAGTTTAGCCAAGAAATTAGAGCGCGTTCGGAAAGTAATGGGTAAAAAAAGAACCGCCATTTTACCGATTACTAAGCTTGATCAGATCGCATGGCTCTATAACTTACGTGGGCGAGATGTAGATTGCAATCCCGTATTCATTAGCTATGCGATCGTCACGCTCACCGATGCCTATCTCTTTACCAATACTTCGCGCATTGATGACACCGTTCGTCAGGCTCTAGCAGGGCAGGTGCAGATTTTAGCCTATGAGCAATATATTCCCACCCTGCGATCGCTGGTTGCCGACAATCGCCCCGTCCAAGTCGCGATCGCTCAGACTACTTACGGAACCTATCTGCAACTCAAGGAAGTCGGAGCCAAAATCATCGAAGCTGAAAACCCTATCGAAATCTTTAAAGCCCATAAAAATGCCGTAGAAATCACACAAATGCAACGGGCAAATCTCAAAGCAAGTTGGGCAAAAACTCTTACAATTAAATGGATAGAAGAGCAGGTTAATGCGGGTAACTCCATCAGCGAACGCGATGTTGCTGATAAAATCGAAGGGCTCTACAGACAACAAGAGGGCTTCTATGACCTCAGTTTCCCGACGATCGCTGGTACGGGGGCAAATGGCTCGATCGTCCATTACAGCAATCCCAATCCCGACTGTAAACTTCTCAATGGCGATTTGCTGCTCCTAGATTCTGGTTCCCAATTCTATGGCGGTACTACCGATGATACGCGATCGATTAGCATTGGTACGCCTACAGATGAACAATGCGATCGCTATACCGAGGTTCTCAAATCCCATATTAATTGTGCGATGCAGAAATTCCCTAAAGGAACTACTGGTAGCCAAATCGATGGCATTGCCCGTTCTTCGATGTGGCAAAGTGGGCTAGATTTTGGTCATGGTACAGGGCATGGGGTGGGCGTATTCTTGAACGTCCATGAGGGACCCAATGGCATCAGCAGACGGGTAAATCAATCGCTCGATCTAGGAACAGTTAACAGCATCGAACCAGGATATTACAAGCCCAAATGGGGAGGTATCCGTTTGGAGAATCTCTATTTTGTCAAAGAGATGACAAAGGAATCGGATAGTGTTCATGAGGCAGAACCCAATGTGATCCCTTGGTACGAGTTTGAATCCTTGACCTATATTCCCTTTGACAAAAAGCTCATCGATCGCCACAAGCTCAATCCTCAACAGATCGCATGGCTCGAAAGGTATTACGCCTCTGTCGTAGAGAAGTTATCCCCGATGCTCACTGATGCAGAAACAGTATGGCTAAAACAAGCTTGTAGCTTTTAATAAACAGTAAAAAGAGCGCAAAGCGCTCTTTTTACTGTTATGGATTATTTTGGAGAGTCGTTTATAATGCGATCGCCACCTAAATTTATCTAGCAATCTAACTCCATGTCTCAAGATCTGCTTACCGAAATTAGCAACGCTTTTGAACCATTTGATCCACCGCCGCAGGGTGCTTATGTGGATTGTGGTTCTGTGCGTGGTGACTGGAGTATTTTGACGGAGTTAGGCAGAAAAATTATTCGCAGTAAAACTACTACTTGTCAGCTTTACACTGGACATCGGGGAGCGGGTAAATCAACAGAGCTTTTACGGCTGGAGAAATATCTAACCGAGCAGAAGTATTTTGTGGTTAATTTTGGGGCGGATGATGAGGATATTGATATTGCGGATACGGAATATGCTGATATTTTGATGGCTTGCACAAAGCACTTGGTTAAGAAGGTTAAATTTGAAGATCCAAATCCCTTAAAAGGTATCTCAAGTTGGCTACAGGCAAGAGCTGATAGTTTATCCGAACTTTTATTAACTGAATTAAAATTTGATGGGTTATCTCTAGAGCAACAGGTTTCGCAAATTACTAAAATCACAGCAACGATTAAGGCACAGCCTGATAATCGCAAAAAAATTCGAGAGCGAATTAATGCTAATGCACCATCTTTATTGCAGGTCTTGAATGATTTTATTGATGCTGGTAAAAAGTCTTTAATCAAGCAAGGCTATAAAGACTTGGTGTTGATTGTTGATAATCTCGATCGCATTATCGAAAGCCAAAAATCGGCAAATGAACTCAGCAACTATGATGAGATTTTTATCAAGCGTCACGATCAGATGCGGGGTTTACATTGCCATGTGATCTACACTGTCCCGATCGCAATGGTTTATTCAGAACGCTGCACACAGTTACAAAATAATTTTAATGAAACTGATGTATTGCCGATGATCATGCTTCAGAATGAGAAGGGTGAGAAAAGTGAAGAAGGACTTGCCAAATTTCGCGAAATCATTGCTAAGCGGATAGCACCAATTGCGATTAATGGTCAAGATATTGGCTTAACTTTGTCAAAGGCAGTGGAAACGCAAGTTTTTGAATCGAAGGAGGTTCTTGAGCGTTTGTGTTTGATGAGTGGTGGACATATTCGGTTATTCATCAAGATGATTCAAAAGGCTTTGGATCATACCGATGATCTACCAATTTCTAGAAAAGCGGTCAATCGAGCGATCGAGGATGCAAAGGAAGATTATCTCAATGCAATTTTTGATCATCAGTGGAATCTTTTAAGTGAGGTTAACGCAACTAATCAGATTCCTAATGCTGAGAATGACAAGGAATATCCGCGATTATTAGCAAATCGTTGTGTGTTGGAATATCGATATCGCGATCAAGATGACAAGCTCAAGCGTTGGTATGCGGTGCATCCGTTGGTTAAAGAACTTGATAAATTTAGGGTATAAAATTTATGTCAGGTGTAGCCCAAAGAGTTGATGAAAGTGTTGAAAGTACTCCTGAAGATGAGTACAAATCACTGTTGCGCTCTTTGCGTCGTCGGAAGGGTTTTGGATTGGCTTTTGTGCGTTGTTCTCCTGCGGGTGGTGTGGAACTGATCAAAAAAGTACGTGATGATTTGCCTCAAAAACAAGTTGGAGTTTTAGAACTTCAAGCACCTATTGATAATTTAATTGAGCGCGTAGAAAGTTTTCCTAATCAAGAAAATCTCAATATTTTATTTGTAGTTGGTTTAGAAAAATCTCTAGAGGAATATATTCGTTCGGGTTATGGTGGAGAAGGAGATTATTACAATCTAGATGAGATTCCACCGATTCTAAATCATCTCAATTGGCAACGGGAAAACTTTAGAGATAAATTTCGTCATATCTGCTTTGTCTTTCTATTGCCCCAATTTGCAATCAAATACATTATCCGCCGCGCTCCAGATTTTTATGATTGGGCATCAGGAAAGTTTGATATTCCCACCCAGTCTGCAACTCTAAACGCTGAGTTGTCAAAAATCATAAATGATACTGATTTTACGGAATACTTAGCATGGAATCCCCAACAAAGAAAAATAAGAATAATTGAAATTAACGAGCTGTTATCAGAGCCTTGTCAAACAGCCGATAATCAGCAAGCGTTGCTCTTTGAACAAGGCAATATTTTTTTTGCTGGGCAACAGTATGACAATGCGATAGATTCATATGATAGAGTACTGGCTATCAAACCTGACGACCACGAAGCATGGTATAACCGAGGTAGTGCACTAAGTAATTTAGGAAGAGAAGAAGAAGCGATTGCCTCTTATGACAAAGCACTGGCTATCAAACCTGACGACCACGAAGCATGGCATAATCGAGGTAGTGCACTAGGTAATTTAGGAAGAGAAGAAGAAGCGATTACCTCTTATGACGAAGCGCTAAAGCTAAAGCCTGATTTACATGAAGCATGGTATAATCGAGGTATTGCACTAATGAGATTAGGAAGAAATGAGGAAGCAATCGTCTCCTATGATAAATCCCTATATCTCAATCCTAACTTACATGAAGCGTGGTACTACCGAGGTATTGTATTAAATGATTTAGGAAAAAGGGAAGAAGCAATCGCTTCCTATGATAAATCTCTAGCCATCACTCCTAAAGTCTACGAAGTATGGTTTATTCGAGGCTTAGCTCTAGAAGATTTAGGAAGGAAAAAAGAAGCTCTCGAATCCTATGATAAAGCTCTAGCTATTCAAGAAGATGATCCCAAAGTATGGCTCGTTAGAGGCTATATCTTAGAGGAATTAGGCAGAAGCAAAGAATCTCTCATTTCCTATCAGCAAGCTGCAAACATAACGATCATTCCTGACGACCACGAATCATTTAACAATCGAGGCATAGCGCTAAGAAAGTTAGGAAGATATAAAGAAGCGCTTGAGTCGTTCGACAAAGCTCTAGCTACCAATCCCGACTTCGATACAGCACTTATAAATCGTTCAATAGTGCTGCGAAAGATTTTATTGCAGAACTTTATTCAAGATGCTAAAAAATTTATTAGTAGATTATTTGCTAGATAAGCGATCTAGTTGACAACACCCTCCACTATCTAAACTTTCAAGCCTTGATACAATAGGAGAAAAACCCATGACTACCCCACTCAAACAAGCCCTTACCGCCGCTTCTGCACTACCACAGACAGAACAAGATAAAATAGCAGAACTAATCTTTCGAGAAATTGAAAGACTGCAAAAGGATGAAACTCCCAAGAAACCTTTTATGCTCAAACCAGTAACTAAAGGTAGTGGCTACATAGATACATCCATTAACCACGATGCAGTATTAGCCGAATTTATTTACACCAATAAAGTTTCTCAACAGTCACGATAGGAGATAAACCAATGAGCATAGTTTTAGAACGATAGGAAGTGATTCACGATTTCAAACCTTCAAACCTTGATGCAATAAGAGAAAAACACCATGCCACAACTACTCAACCAAGCCCTTGAAGTCATTTCTCAACTCTCAGAAACCGACCAAGAACATATCGCCGCCCTAATCTTGCAAGAAGTAGAAACCCTTCGCAAACAGCAAGAACTAGAAAAACAAGCAGGTTATGCCCAAGCCCAAGCATTCCTACAACGCATCGCCAAAATCCGCGAAAGCATACCAAAAGAAGAATGGCAAAAACTCCCATCTGACGCTTCTAAAAACGTTGATCATTACTTATATGGATCACCCAAAGAAGACTAATGCGGCAAATATTTGTTGACACAAGCTATTGGATTGCAATTCTTAACCCTACTGATTCACTCCATGATTTTGCTAACAATCTCACGCTAACACTATTCCCATCCAAGCTAGTTACAAGCGAACTCATACTCAATGAATTGCTCAATCATTACTCAGGCAGTGGATCGCGATTTCGTGAAATCACATTTAATTTAATTTGCCAAATTCAAGAAGACGAAAATATGGAAGTCATTCCTATAACGAGTCAACTTTTCACAAGCGCCTTTCAACTCTACGCCCAACGTCAAGACAAAGCATGGAGTCATACCGACTGCTCATCATTTTGCATTATGGAAGAACTAGGGATTACGGAAGCTCTAACCTATGACAAACATTTTGAACAAGCAGGTTTTGTTGCTTTGTTAAGAAGTTAGGAGAAAACCATGATTACAACTACAGAAATCTTCCAAACCATTCCCAAACTGCCTCAAAAAGACTGCTTCCAAATAGCAGAAATACTTTTACAAAGACTGCTCACTCAAACAAAACCCACCCCGCGCCCAAATCAACCAACAGCTAAAAATTGCTGCCTCACTTGCCGTTGACGACTACACCAACGATCCAGAACTAACAGCCCTAACTGCCCTTGATGGCGAGGACTTTTACGAATATGAATAGAGAAGAAATCTGGTTAGTTCAACAGAAAAATTAAAATTATGGTTCAACTTTTCCGAATTTCTGAAGAAACAAGCCTTGAAAAACTAGAACAAGACTTTCTCTTACAACGTAATGACGATCGCAACTTCTTTTTATAGCTACCGCCAGTTTTGTTAGGACAAAATCAAAACCCCAAAGAGAGTTGCCGCGCGGAGCGCGGCAACTCTCTTTGGGGTTTTATGTCCTGATACAGTATTTACCAAATCTGACAGAAAGCGATCGCAAAGACTTGCAACGAATCACCGAACTTTATGACCGCATTAATCAGCGATCGGTTGTTTCAGAAAACATCATCAAAATGGCGATTTTGTCTCCATTGCTGGATCTTGCAGGATTTTATAGCTCCATGTTCTTAAACCAAAAGGACTCGCTAAGCGAGTCCTTTTTGTATGTCCTAGGCTGATTCAGGTTTAGGCATAGAGGCAGGATGCTGCAAAATCTCGGCTGTGGATAGTTTTTCTACCATATCGCGAGTAATTAAACATTTAGTCACATCCTTGCGGGATGGCAGCTCATACATCATGTCTAACATCAACTGCTCGACAATACCCCGTAAAGCTCTCGCCCCTGTTTTACGCCGATAGGCTTCTTTAGCGATCGCCTGTACCGCATCAGTTTGGAACTCAAGCTGGACGTTATCCATTTTCAAGAGCTTTTGATACTGCTTAATCAAGGCACTTCGAGGCTCGGTTAAGATTGCCATCAAAGCCTTTTCGTCAAGGGGATCAACCACCGCCGTTACAGGTACACGACCGATAAATTCTGGAATCATGCCAAACTTAACCAGATCGTCGGGCTGTACATTCTTCAGAATTTCAGCAGTGCGCTTTTCACGGGGCATAGCTTCACCCTGCTGCACAAAGCCCATCGACTTTTTACCAATACGTTGCTCGATCGACTTTTCTAACCCACCAAAAGCCCCACCACAGATAAACAAGATGTTTTTAGTATCGATCTGGATACAGTCTTGGTAGGGATGTTTGCGCCCACCTTGAGGCGGCACATTCGCGATCGTCCCTTCCAGCATCTTCAGTAAGGCTTGCTGTACCCCTTCTCCCGATACATCACGGGTAATCGAGGTGTTTTCTCCCTTACGGGCGATTTTATCAATTTCATCGATATATATAATGCCCCGCTGCGCCTCTTCAACATCCAGATCGGCGACCTGCAATAGCCTCAGTAAAATATTCTCTACATCTTCGCCAACGTAGCCAGCCTCAGTCAGTGTGGTCGCATCGGCAACCGCAAAAGGCACATCCAGCATCTCAGCCAAGGTTTGCGCTAGAAGGGTCTTGCCGCAACCCGTGGGACCAATCAGCAGAATATTAGACTTCTGAAGTTCAATTCCATCTTCATTCTGACCTTTTGCTGAAGACTCGATAAAGCTCAAACGCTTGTAATGGTTGTAAACCGCTACAGACAAAACCTTTTTAGCTTCGTCTTGACCGACTACATTTTCATCCAGATAGCGCTTGATATCGCGGGGCTTGGGGATCTGACTGAGATTAAGATTTGCCGCAGTTTTAGGTTTTCGCTTTTCACTGGCAGGATCTTTTCGTTGGGCAGCTTGGGGAGGAGCGCTATTAAACAACTCCTCATCGAGGATTTCGTTACATAAATCCACACACTCATCGCAAATGTATACCCCTGGTCCAGCAATTAACTTGCGTACCTGCTCCTGCGACTTACCGCAGAAGGAACATTTAAGATGAGAGTCATATTTACTGGGCATAAGCTATCTCAATGTGAGGTTGTCGCAATGGCTAGACTAAGGATAGGGCGGAGGGCTGGAAGCCTTTGGAATTAGTTAAAACTTGATCGATTAAACCATATTGTTGAGCTTCAACGGGTGACATAAAGAAATCGCGTTCGGTGTCCTGCTCGATCTGCTCGATGGGCTTACCCGTACTAGCAGCTAGCATCTCGTTCAGCGATCGCTTAATGTACAAGATTTCTCGCGCTTGGATTTCGATATCAACGGCTTGACCTTGAGCGCCACCGAGGGGCTGGTGAATCATGATCCGCGCATTGGGCAACGACATCCGTTTACCCTTAGCACCAGAGGCGAGGAGAAACGCCCCCATACTCGCGGCTAACCCCATACAAATAGTACAAACGTCAGGACGAACGTGATTCATCGTATCGAGGATCGCCATGCCTGCAT
Source organism: Pseudanabaena sp. UWO310 (assembly GCF_006861605.1). NCBI lineage: Bacteria > Bacillati > Cyanobacteriota > Cyanophyceae > Pseudanabaenales > Pseudanabaenaceae > Pseudanabaena > Pseudanabaena sp. UWO310. The sequence continues at coordinate 97,741 of NZ_SELU01000001.1, forward strand.
AGACAGATCCGCCAGGAGAGTTGATATATAGATAAATGTCTTTGTCTGGGTCTTCAGCTTCTAAAAATAAAAGCTGCGACATGATCAGATTTGCGGTGGTGTCATCTACTTGCGAACCTAAGAACACGATGCGTTCGCGCAGTAGACGCGAAAAAATATCAAATGCTCTTTCGCCTTTACCTGATTGCTCGACTACCATCGGCACAACCTGATTTTGGGTCGAAGCGATCGCAAATTGGTTTGATGTTAATTGACTAGATAAAGGGTACATTCGTTTTGAATTCACCATAAAGTTAACGAAATATCCTAGGCAAAACCCGAGCAGTAAAGCTTGAGTTTAAAGATACCTACTTGAGAGCTATTATGCCTCAAAAATTGTATTGGTATCCAGCCACACTAATTCTAAGCCAAAAATTTTCATGACTAATTAAATCAAATTAAACAAGAGAGGGGTGCTTAGCACCCCTCTCTTGTTTAATTAGGCTTCTTCAGATGATGCATCAACGGTTACGACATCTGCATCAGCCTCTGGTGAGATACTTTCGAGGACTTCAGGTTCTGGCTTGAGCGACCCTTGCTCGACCAACTCAATTTCAGAATGCTCGATTAGCCAGGCCAAGGCGCGTTCGCTCAAGATCTCCTCTTGGATTAAATCAGCTAATCGAGAAACATCGATATTAGGATCCTTAATGGCTGCAAGGGTATTAGCGACTCTTTCCTTGAGTTCGGCTTCATCAACAGTAATATTTTCCTGTCTGACGATTTCATCTAGGGCAACTTTACGTCTGAGACGATTAACTGCCTCTGGTTGATTGAGGCGACGCATCTCCTCAACGAGTTCCTTGGTAAATAGCTGCTTTGCCATGGCAGGATCGATGCGTTCTTGCAAGTAACTGGCTTGTTGTCTTACCAAAAAGTCGAGTTCTTGTTGCAATAGGGTTACAGGCAGATCGACCTCCAGCTCGGCGGTAAGTGCTTCAAGCACTGCCCGTTCCTTGTTTGCTTGAGTCTTTGCCTCAGCATCGTCTACTACCCGCTTTTCGAGCAGTTCGCGTAGTTCGGCGATCGTTTGCTTGTCGCTAATCGATTGAGCAAATTCGTCATCGAGGGCAGGAAGTTCGCGACCCTTGATCGATTTGATCGAGACTACATACTTAATTTCCTTACCGACATATTCTTCAGGATAATATTCTTCAGGAAAAACCGACTCAACCTCGATGACATCATCGATCGCTGCACCGATGATCGCTCGAACAACTTCAGGAATAAATGCTTTTTCGTCCACATCTAACTGAAAATCTTCTTCACCTGCATCGGGCAATTCTTCGCCTGTGGCGCGGTCTAGAACCTTAAGATCGACGGTGACCACATCATTGAGCTGAATAGCCCGATCTTCGACGGGAACAAGGGTAGACTTGCGAACTTGGAATTCGTTTAAGGTGCGATCAACTTCAGTGAGGTCAGGTTTAATTTCTTCTGCTTTTACGGTGAAGCCTTGATATTTCGCAAGCTTTACATCGGGTTCGACATCGATCGCCGCCTTAAAGGATAACTCTTGTCCTGGAGTGAAGGTTTGAACGAGGGTCTCGATATCCGTAATAAGTTGGAAGCCGCCCAGAGCCTTATCTTTTACTTCTTTATTTTCCGCAAGAGCTTCATTTAGGGTTTTTTCCAGTAGCTCTTCAAGGACATTAGCTTTAAGTCTTTGACTGCCAACCTGTCTCAATACCAGTTGAGTAGGAGCTTTACCTTTGCGAAAACCGGGGACTTGCATCGTACGTGTCAAATCTTTGACGATGCGATCGTATATTGCTTGAGACTTTGCCCCTTCTACTTGAATGTCAAAACCAATTTGACTAGCGGGAAGCTTCTCTAGAGTGACCTTCATTATTTAAATATGCCTAGATTAAGTATGCCTAGATTGAATATATCTAGAAATCAAAAAACGTTGTTTGGGCTTTTGCCAACTTTTGGCAAAACTGTCAACTTGTGCCAAATTATGCCAAGTCTATGATAATACGATATTGGCGATCGCATATTTCAAAAAACTATACATTGGGTGAGAGCAAATTTTGCCCTCACCCATAATAAATCCCCCTTTACTCTTTCGCCTTTATTCTTTCGCCTTTATTCTTTCGCCTTTACTTTTTCGACATAAAGGTAGGACGACCATCGGCGGGCTTATTGGGCGACAACGGCTTAGTAGCGGCATCGCGTGGTGAAGGTGTCATCGCTTCTGCGCCATCTAGCAAAATTTGCAACTTGGGGCCAGTAGTCGCAAGGCGAATCGTAATACCGTCCTGCACTCGCTCTGTTTCGATCTGTTGATCATTAATATATGTGCCGTTTGCGCCAATATTAACGATCTCCCAATGCAGTGAATGACGACGGAGCTCCACATGGTAGCGAGAGACAACTGAGCTATAAAGGATCACGTCATTATCCCCCGATCGCCCAATTCTAATGACAGGCTCAGATTTAAATTTCCATGTTTGGATCGGGATAGCTTCGATAGGATGCAGTAGGTTCAGCGTAATCACAGGGTTAATGCATTAATTTTGCAGGACTAAGGGATTTTCTACCGCAAATGCTACAGGATTTGCATTTATTTCAAAAGTTTAGCATTGACTTTAAGCATGATTACGATCTAACTATAAAGACCGTAAAGATCGAATCTTACCCACCTAGAGTGGGTAAGCAAAATTTACTTTTTTCAGCAAATTTAATCGAAGCGTTTAACCTTAAGCGAAATATTCATGAAAAGCGTCACTATCATTGGTTGCGGGGTGATTGGGGCAATGCTTGCCTATGAGCTAAGTAAGGACAAAAATCAGGACAAAAACAAGGGCAAAAATAATGATGAATTTAGGATAACAGTGCTTGAAGCCAATGCTCGACCTGCAATGGTATCGACAAGTTCGGCTTTGGGCGTACTCATGGCAGCTTCTAGCTCCAGAGCAAGGGGAGTTTTGGTAAAGTTACGTTTGGCAAGCTTGAGTAAATACGATCGCTTGATTGCCGAGCTGACCGACCAAACCCAGTGCGATATTCTCTACAACCGCAAGGGGATTTTAAATCTATACCGATCGCCTGATGCTGAGAGCAAATCGCGATCGCTGTCTGAAATTCGCGCAAGACAGGGATTTGCGCTGCAATGGCTAGATCGCGAGGAAGTTTCCGCTGATTTTCCACTATGGAAAACCGATGGCGGCTTATTAAGTCCCTGCGATCGCGCCGTGCATCCTACCCAATTGGTTAAGGCTCTAGTTACAGCGGCTACCCAAAATGGGGTGAATTTCCTTTGGAATACATCAGTGAATAATTTAGAGGAAATATCCAGCGATCGCATTGTCGTGACCTCAGGTTTGGGCGCTAATGCCCTACTTGCCCCTTTTTTACAAAATCACCCTAAATATGTGGGGCAGGATCTCATGCAACCTGTTGGCGGTCAAGCCCTGCTATTGCATATCCCCAACCTAAATCTCCAAAATGTCGTTCATATTGAAAATGAGGATGGCTCGGATCTCAATATTGTGCCTTTAGGCGGCGATCGCTATTGGCTCGGTGCAACCCTAGAGTTTGAACCCAAGCAAATCCCCTGCGAAGCGAACGTATCGTTATTGCTAGAACAAGCGATCGCTTGGTGTCCCACCTTTGCCGATGCGGAAGTTTTAGAAACATGGGCAGGCGATCGACCCAGACCGCTTGCTAATCAATCGCCCATTTTAGGTTTTGTCCCCGATCATCCACATATGCTCGTTGCGACAGGTCACTATCGCAATGGCGTATTGATGGCTCCCATAACGGCTCAAATTACCAAAGATTTGCTGTTAACTGGCACAAGCGATCTACCTTGGCGACCCTTTACCCTCTAAGTACACTTAAGCCGCTATTTCTAATTCTTCTAAATCTTGATCAGGATCTTCCAACTGAACTTCAGCAGCATCAACTGTCACCGTCAGTTTTAACCCTAGCCCCTTGAGCCAATCAGCTAAACTGTGAATTGCTTCAGTACCTTGTTTTTGTAAGATTGCTTCTAGAGATTGAGTACTAGCTCCTGTTTGATCTAGCGCTTTAGATACGTCGTTAAGTGCTAGGGACAGTAGCTCAGGTTCAGGCTCTTCAGCTTCGATGATGGCAGTAAGATAGCAAGCTGATTCAATAGGATCTTGCAGAGAGTTAATCAGAGCATCCAAATAGCTGTCACTTACTAAGGTGTTAACTGGCGCATTATTTGTCTGGGCTTGTACGCTGTTCATAGTCTCTCCAATAGTTTTTAGCTTTGCGAATATCTCGATTTTGAGTGCTTTTGTCACCGCATTTCTCTTGGTTGTGCTGACATCAACTTAACTTCGATTTGTGTAGTTGCTTCGTGATGTAACGATTAACGATATTAAATCAATTTGCGTGACGATTGCTCTATCTGCCTGACTACGGTTAGTGCTGAATAACTCACCCCTGCGGTTCCTTCTCCTGGATGGGTAGAGTCACCAACTAGCCAAATATTTTTGAGCGGGGTGCGATTAGCGAAACCAAAGGGACCAAAGGTAGAAACGCGCATTCCTACGCCGCCAACGATACCGCGATCGCGTCCTGTATATCGCTCAAAGGTTTGCGGTGTCGCCGCCTCAACATGAATGATCGTCTCTTCGTTGAGATGGAAATAGTTACTTAACTGCGCGATCGCTCGTTCTGTGAATCTCTTCTTAAGTTCCTGATAATCTTCGCCGCCATACCAAACTGCTGCATCGGTAAACTCAGAAGCAATTATCGTCGCTTTTCCATCGGGAGCGCGACCATCTCCTTCCTTGCTAACGGAAACAAATAGCGAATGGGGTCTATGAATTTGGGAATCCTCATAGGCTTCCAAAAATTGCAAATGCGGCGGACAACCTTCAGGAATCGCAGCCCGATCCACTCCCAAATAAACCACAAACGCAACAGAAGCAGGCTTGAGATTAGCAACCCGTTTCGCATAGCCCTTGGGCGCAGCATCTCCCAAAAGCTGCACAAAATTATTCACCGTCACATTCGCCACGATGTGATCGGCGCTATCTTCAAAAATCCCTTGCGATCGCAGATTTTTTACTTTTATCTTTTTCCTTTTACCTTGATCCGCGATCGCGCTAACTTGATGTTGCATCAAGACCTTTCCTCCATCACGCTCAATGCTCTCAATCAAGCGATCGCTTAAGACTTGCATACTTCCCTTAAGATGAAACAGCCCTAACGGAGTTTGGGAAACTGCTAAAGCGGTCGCAGCATAAAGTAAAGCCGTCTCTTCCGCATTCACCTGTGAATAGAGCTTCAATTGTAAATCGAGAAAGGTGCGTAATCTTTTGTCACTGGCTAAGCCAAAACCTTGCAGAGCGTCGCCCACGGTCGAGAAGGTATAGGGAACCGTCGCCAAAGTATCAATTCGTAAAGCTTTAACTAATTGCCATGCATCCCAAATATTACGTGGCGGCAAAATCGGATCGCGTGACTGAAAGCGCCAACTGCGCCAAAATAAATCTTCTAAGAAATTCCAAAATGCTTCGCTATTGGGAAATTGCCTTTGTCGTTCGAGTTTCCACTTTTGGCGATCGCGCCAGACATTAATCGGTTCATTCTCATTGGGCAAAAACACGGCACAGGCAGGATCGCAATCGGTCGCTTCGGGAAGTTCTATTTCTAATTCTTTAAAAATGCGATCGTGAATCCCGCCAGATTCCAATCCCGCTACCTGTGTCGCGCCCACATCAAAGGTAAAGCCTCGTCGCTTAAATGTGGAGGCACAGCCACCCGCAACGATCGCCAAGTCATAAACAACGACTTCATAGCTACGCTTTGCCAACAAAGCCGCCGCCGTTAAGCCGCCGATTCCCGCCCCAATCACGATAATTTTTTGTTTTATTTTTTGTTTAGATTTACTCAACACTGGCTATGACCGATTAACAATAATTAATAATTCTTAATCTAGTCTAAGCGATCGTCCTGACATGAGACAGATCTCAATCTGTGCAGCTTGTAAAACTGGAATTGCTTGAAAATTTTGGCGCTTGGGCAATGGTTCACCTTTTTCTATGGCAGTTTCTACTAGCAGTTCGATGACTTCTTGAGCATTTTGGACTGCCTCTAAGTAAGTATCGCCATGGGTGCAAGGCTGCATCACATTTGTAAATTCAGGCAAAAAGACAACAAAACAGTTATCTTCATCAGATCATTGAATGAGAATTGTGTATCGCATCGATTGATGATTCTTCATTAATTTTAGCTTCTACGAATCCGAATTTTTTGCTTTGATGCAATCACAACGGCTCCAGCTTCTAAATCTTGCCCCCAACTAGACAATACATCTTGAAATAGAGCCATTCTTTCTGAACGAGGTAAATTTTCCAATCTTAAAACTCCACAATGTTGCCTTCCTTGTAGCCAAATCATTTGCTCAAAATCGGAATCAATCCGTCGTAATGATAATGCGCTTTTCTCTTACCGCCCAATTCAAAATCTCACTATCACTCATTTTGCAATCAACATCACGCACACAAGCAACATCATGACCAGAATCTAGCAATAAATTCAGTAAAGCACCACTTGCATTCATATCAAGTAAAAATCTCATGACTATGATGCAACCGACCTTTCAAAAATCTCCTCATTAGCGACTAGGCGATAAGCATAGAGTAATGCTGCATAAATATCAGCTATTTCTAAATCTGGATAATCTTCCAAAATTTCTTGCATTGCTGCTCCCTTAGACAAAAGCTCTAAAATCATCGCCACGGAAATTCTCATACCGCGAATTATCGGCTTACCACCCAAAATATTGCGATCGAAGGTAATTCTTGATAACAGTGATTCATTAGTAACTGACATAAATCTCTCCTCTATTTTTTTAGCTATAAGAAATTACATCTAAAGAAATTGTTTACGCAGCTTCTTTGTCAGGTGTGTAAAACTCAACATTTCTACGATCTAATTCTGAAATGGCTGATTGGATGATATCAACCTCATGTTCAGCAAAATATACTTCACCGCACTGATCGCAAACCAAGGCAGGAATTGCATCCCAATGTAAATAATAGCCATTTTTCTGAATGCTAAACGGTGCAGTCTTTTTCTCCATGTGACCTTTACAGTAAATACATTCCATTTCTATGCTGCTTGCAAAAGTTGCAAAGAATTTTTCGGCTGCGGCAGAGATTTTCCCTCTTCACGGTAAATCTCAAGATAGCTATTAATTACCTCCTGTCCATGTTTAGCAGCTTCTTCGTAAGTATCGCCATGCGTATGAAATTGCTGAAATGGGAAGTCTGGGAGATGAACAAGATAGCAACTATCTTCTTCTGACCAGATAATTATCATGCTGTAGTGTGGCATTACTTTAAATCCTCTAATTTTTTCAATCTTTGTTTAACTTCTTTTTCTAAATAGAGTTTGGCATCATCACCATCTTTACCTGCGATCGTCAGTGGTAATTCTGGCAGTAGTTTATGTATCCAGACTGTATGACTACCTTTGGCAGGACGATAGGTAAACCCTGCCTTCAGCAACATACTTTTTAGTTCTCGAATCTTTTTTGGCATAGGGATTTACTGAGGTGTTGACAAGATAAATTTTATATTCTAAAGATTCCAAATTACCTCTTCTCCCCCCTTCTCAAGGGGGGCTGGGGGGGATCATCCTCTCTATCTCCTCACACACATTCTCAAAATCCTCTAAGACCTGTCGATTAGTAAGCCGAATCACCTTAATCCCATAGCCTTCTAATCGTTGTGTTCTTTCTTGATCATAAGCTTTTCCCTCATCGCTATAGTGACTCTCGCCGTCAGCTTCAATCACTAGTTTGAGGCTAGGACAGTAGAAATCAACGATGAAATGGTCAATTGGTCTTTGTCGGAGAACTCTAAATCGGAAGTTTTTTAAATATCGATGCCAAAGTTTTCTTTCTGCGGGTGTCATATTTTGACGCAGTTCTTTAGCTCTGGTGGTGAGGTCAGGGTTATAGGGAAGATGGTGTTCGCTGATTTTAAGTGTCATTGATCCCCCCAGCCCCCCCTTGTAAAGGGGGGAGAATTAATTTCTTTTTCTTCTAAGTCGGGAGAATTAGATTTTTTCTCTTCTTCCCCCTTTGCAAGGGGGATTGAGGGGGATCTAAACCTTGAAACGTAGTCAGGTGGTTTTGTGTGTACTTTGTGGTTTGGGAAATGGGGCTTGTGATTTAGGATATGATCCCCCCCAGCCCCCCTTGTGAAGGGGGGAGAAGAGGTGGTTGCTGATTCTCTAATTTGTTGAAGAATGTCTTCCATAATTAGAGAATTAAATTCTTTCTCTTCTTCCCCCTTTGCAAGGGGGATTGAGGGGGATCTAAACTTTGAAACGTAGTCAGGGAGTTCTATGTGTACTCTGTGGTTTGGGAAATGGGGGGTGTGGTTTAGGATATGATCCCCCCCAGCCCCCCTTGTGAAGGGGGGAGAAGAAGTGGTTGCTGATTCTCTAATTTTTTGAAGAATATCTTCCATAATTTTAGACTCATGGCTTAATCAAGTGTTCTTCTTTGCGGCGATAGGCGGAGATTTTACGCTGACGCTCAATGGATGGATAGAATAAAAGATAGCCTAACCAACTAGCACTAGCTATAGTGCCTCCATAGATAAATAGACTATTTGAGCTTAGCCAAGCACGAACTACTATAAGTTTTGAACTAAATACCCTTTGCCCATAGCTCGTCCACCAATTTATGTCTAAACTTGTTAGCCAGTCTGTGCCTATCCAGAGAGAATAAATACATCCTATAAAAAAGCCCAGTGTTAATCCTGATAGAAGAGTAAATCGGCTTTTCCGATCTTGATTAACGAAATTTAAGAGACATACAATCATTAAAAGCAGAAGTCTGAACAACCCACGACTATTCAATACACCACTCCATTCGACAGTAGCAAATATAATTAAAAATGCAACCCCAGCAAAATACCCAGTTCTTAGTGCAGCTTTACTTCCTAGTGCAATTGCCCCGATCATTGTAGCTAAAATTATCATAAATATGAGGATAATGAGACCCAAACCATATTCATGTAAAACATTAGCAGAAGAATTACCATAAAATAACACTGAAGTTGCGAATAACATACTACCAACAGCAATCTGTCCACTGAGTGCAACAACTATCAAGAGTTGAGCCATAAATTTAATAGAAAACTTCTCATGGTCAATTGGTAATGTAGCCGTTTCAATCGCAATTTTGAAACTGTAATTTCTCCGAGCAGTATTGAGATAGATATTTATCTTCCTTTGTCCTTTCCCTTGGGCAATCAACTTACTAGTATCCACAACAATCTCACAATCAACATGATTACCTTCAAACTTTTTCTGATTAAATGAAATCCAAGAATGATTATCGGGACTATGTGGCGGATCATTTGGATGAGGATCAACTTCCCAATGACCTTCTAGAATAGTTTCAGGAATAGAATTAATCAGAGTAATTGTCTGAGTGAGCTTTTCACCTAAATTTGTCGCCTTAAATTCCAAAATTGTCTTACTCGGATCGAACTCCACACCATCTCTAAAAAACTTGACTTCAGGCACACGCACCACATACAGAGGCTTCAACGCATCCAATGCAGTCTTAGCCTCAGCAAAACGCTTACTCGGATCGGGCTCAACCATTTGATCTAGCCACTTCACAAAGGTTAAACTGCATCCTTTCAACTTCGGATCGATTTTACTGCGATCTAGCTGATTGCTGAAATCGATGTAATTGCCGATATCTGTCGAACGAATTGCCCCAATCAAGCAGATTAATGTCAAACCCAAACCATAGAGATCGGAAGCATTGGTTAGCTTGAGATTGCGGATTTGTTCGGGAGCCATGAAGCCAAACGTCCCTGCATTAGCGCTACTCATCGCCACACTACCACTACCCACCCGCGCAAAACCAAAATCAATCAGGTAAACATTGAGATTATTATCTACAAGAATATTCTCAGGCTTAACGTCACGGTGAATGACGGATGGCATTCGCTCTTGCAGATAAACCAAAATTTCTAAAAGCTGCACCGCAATCTGCTTGATTTGATCGGGCATAAAACTTCGCGCCGCCGCCAAAGTATCCGCAGGGAAATATTCCGTAACTAAGCAATAGCCGTTATCCGTTTCAAATTTGTCTAAATATTTGGGAATACCGCGATGATTTAAACCCTGCAAGCTTTGGATCTCACGCTCGATCGCTCTAAATCCATCCCACCCCGAACCCGTCGCAAACTGAAATTGCTTGATGGCAACGTCAACATTATCCGCAAGACGTTTAGCAAGGTATGTAAACCTGCCCCCCTCCAAGTTATGCCCCAACTCTTTGATAACTTGATAACCATGCACCGCAAAATCAGGAAATGCACTCATATTTCTAGGTAAAAACTAGATTTTTATTATGTTTCCTATTTTCGCAGTATTTTTATGATTTGAAAATCTAGTTTTTACTTTTTTGTAATTGAGTTAACAGCCATGAAGTAACCTGACCATGATCGCTTTCTCTTGATAATCTTAAAGCTTCTTCTAAAAGAGAAATTTCTAAACCTGTAATTACTTGCGATCGCGTAATTCGATAACTACCTTTAGCATCATCAAAATCCGTAATTGTAAAGGCTAAAATCTCTACATTTTTAACATCAATTACCCAATATTCCTTCACGCCCAAATCTTCATACATCAAGCGTTTTTTACCAATATCATCCGCCCAAGAAATATTCGCGATCTCGATCGCCAAATCAGGAGCAGGATAAACATCCAAATCAACCACACCCGTACCCCAAGGAATTAACTGAGCGCGATCGCCAACATAATAAGAAATATCGGGCTGGACTTCCTTACTGCCAACTTTTCGGTAAGAGCAATTATCTTTGCTATTTAAAGCTAATCCATTAACGGCAACAAATAAGCCAATAGCCATAACTATTAGTGCATGATCGGCTGAATGGTCTGAACCAGTAGACATAGGTTCGACTCTTGATTCTCCATTGAAGTAATAAAACTTGTATTTTTGATATTTCGGATCGTCAGCAACTTGAATGAATTCTTCCCAAGAGATTTTGACCCAAGTATTTAGGTTCTGCTCAATTATGTTTTCAGTTGATTGATCGGCAGCTTTATCGATACTTAATACCGCAACCATATCTATACCTCATTGGCAAAATATTAAGGAGGATGACGCTTTCGGTCATCCCCATATCTTAATACAATCGATCTAAAACGTAGTTTGTTAAACCTATCAGAGATTGCTTAGGCGCAGAGGATGGGAGCCACTCGATCGCAGTAAATGCAGACTTAACATGACTCTTCGCGAGTTCACGCGATCGCGAAATTCCCTCACTGTTATGAACCAGTTCCAGAGCCTTTTCTAAATCTCCCACTTCGCTAAACTCACGCTCGATCAATCCACGCAACTGAGGATGCTCTTCGAGAGCAAATAAAACGGGTGCAGTTAAATTACCTTGCTTCAGATCGGAGCCCGCAGGTTTACCTAAAGTCTCGGTGGAACTGGTGAAATCAAGAATGTCATCGACAACCTGAAACGCGATCCCAAAATGCTTACCAAAATTAAATAACTGCTCAGCCTGTACCTGACTGACACCACTGAGAACACCCGCAGCCTTGGCGCTACCTGCCATTAACGAGGCAGTTTTATAAAAACTCTTTTCCAGATAATCCTCCAAAGTCAGATCACTATCAAAGGCCGTGAGACTCTGGCGAATTTCACCCTCAGCAAAATCGGTAATGACTTTCGACAAAAGCTTAACAACTTCAAGATGATCTAAGTTAGCTAAATACCAAGAGGCTTGGGCAAACAGGAAATCACCCGCAAGTACGGCAATGCGATTACCAAAACTATTATTCACCGTGGGCATCCCACGCCGTAGGTCAGCCGAATCGATCACATCGTCATGCACCAGACTGGCTGTATGGATCATTTCCGTGATCTCCGCAAGACGACGATGGCGTGAGGTGATATCGCGATCGCTCATCGTCGCCCGTGACACTAGCAAGACCAGCGCGGGGCGCATACTCTTGCCCTTAGCTTCAAACAAATGTTCGGCAGCAGCATACAAAATTGGATGTCTTGCCCCTACCAACTGCTTCAAATTATCCGTGAGAGTATGCAAGTCATCTTTGACTGGTGCAAAAAGTTCGGTGACAGAAGTAGTTGGAAGGCTCATGCGAATAAACCAGTTTTATATCAATTTTTACATATCTTCATATATTGTATGAGAATGTTGTAAGAGTTGAAGACAGACTTAACTAGTTTTATCGATCAATAATTGATCAATATGGTATAGAAAGCTTTAAATAGCTGATACGCTGTACCTACTACTCCTTTAGCCAGAAATTTTTTAGCGATCGCCATTAAGACCAACTATGACTGGTAGTACGACTGATAGCACATCACCCCATCCCCGACTTGTTATGTATCCCTGTGATATATTTTAAAAAAACGTAATCAAATCGTATAGATGGAACTTTGACTAATGATGCCTAGGCTACTCTTGATTGATGATGATCCGATAATATCTGAAATGGTCACGCTAAACCTTGAACATGCTGGATATCAAGTCAGTCAAGCAAGTGATGGAATCAAAGGACAAGCCCTTGCCATTCAGTTGATGCCAGACATGATCATCCTTGATTTAATGCTACCTAGGGTAGATGGATTTACAGTTTGTCAAAGATTGCGTCGTGACGAAAGGACTAAAGAAATTCCCGTAATGATGCTCACAGCCATGGGACAAACCCAAGATAAAGTCGAAGGTTTTAACGCTGGAGCCGATGATTATTTAACTAAGCCCTTTGAACTCGAAGAAATGCTAGCGCGAGTGCGGGCTTTACTAAGGCGCACAAATCGAATTATTGATACGGCTAAGCATGGTGAAATTTTAATCTTTGGTTCCTTAACACTCGTACCTGAGCGCTTTGAAGCCATTTGGTTTAATCAAACCGTCAAATTAACCCATCTAGAATTTGAGCTCCTGCATTGTCTCTTGCAACGTCACGGTCAGACCGTATCGCCTAGCGAAATCCTCAAGGAAGTTTGGGGCTATGAACCTGATGACGATATCGAAACCATCCGTGTCCATATTCGGCATCTCCGTACCAAACTCGAACCCGATCCGCGCCATCCTAAATATATTAAAACCGTATATGGTGCGGGATATTGCCTAGAGCTACCCCATGATAACGATAGCAGTCCAGACGATGGCGCGATCGCTGAGTAATAGCAAGTTAAGAAATGGCGTAGCCATTTCTTAACTTGAAAAACCTTGTGGCTAGGCGTAATTAAATCAAAACCCCAAAGAAGAGTGGCGGCGCTTTGCGCCGCCACTCTTCTTTGGGGTTTTGATTTTTCCTAGATATCTCCTACGTTGCTACAGTACTTTCCAGAAAATTTTGCAAATTTCATATAGTCGAGTATTCGGCAACACAGGGGTGTTGAGACCTTAACCTTCAAAATAAGTTGGATGTAGATTCTTGTTAGAAAAATGGGTTATTAGGGACTATGCAGAAAAGAGCGTCATCTTGGGGATTCAAATCTTGTTGTTTATCATCATTAACATCATTAATATGTATAAACGGAATAATATGTATAAATGGAATAGTTGTCTCAGAAGTGGTGAGTCAGACTAATCCCTTTCCACTTGATGCTCAACTTCGTTATAACGGCAGTGGCGCAGGTCTAGACGGTAATACTAGCGTTGAGTTACGCATTCCTCTCAATCAAACTCCAGAAAACTTTTTATATCTCAATCCTCAAGTTCGGCTCTTTAACAATGGGCGCATGGGTTCTAACCTTGCCGTTGGTTATCGATCGCTAAATGACATTGGCAAATATATACTAGGTGGCTATCTAGCCTACGACAATCGCGATACGGGAGCGCAGTTTTTTCATCAAATTTCCGCAGGTTTAGAGTTTTTTGCAGAATCTTGGGATATGCGACTCAATGCCTATCTTCCAGTGGGCAAGACTAATACCCAATTGAGCGAAACGATTCTCAACAGTGGAACTTTTCAGGGCACTCAGTTTTTGATCGATCGCGAGCGTCGTTTTGATGCCGCCATGGGTGGTGTGGAGTTAGAAGCTGGCACAATAGTCAACACAGGCGATGCTGGCTACCTACGCCCCTATCTCGGAACCTATTATTACACCGCTACCAATAGCATCGGAGCCTTAGGTATTAAGGGGGGCTTAGCGTACTATGGCGATCTCGTTAATGCGGGTTTATCGATTCAGAACGATCGCATTTTTGGCACCAGCATTCTTTTCAATATTGGCATAAATCTTTCCAACCGTTCGGAAAGAAAAGTCACTCCGCCGACCTTGCTAGACCGCATGAATGAACCGCTTTCGCGGAATGGCTCCATCCTAGTCGAGAATCAAACCGTTCGCGATGGACTTGTCGCCATCAATCCCGTAACAGGTCAGCCTTACAGTTTCTTTGTAGTCGCCGATAGTACTACAGGTTTAAGTGGCACGCCGAATGTTGTGTCTTTTGCTAATTTTTCGACAGCCCTTGCCAATGCGGGGGCATCTAGTGGCAATGGCATTGTTTATACCTATACCCCCAATGGCTCTACAGCGCCAACTTTCAGCGGATTTACAATTCCTGATGGCACAAAAGTTATATCTAGTGCGCCCAGTGTCATCCCCATTGCCTATCAGCTTGGTGCAGGCGGTACTACTTTCTCCAATCTGCCAGTTACGTCAAACACTGGTGTCTATCCCATAGTCAATGGAACAGTTACTCTAGCATCTGGCTCCAATCAAGCCCTGATCGGCTATCGCATCAATAAAAATGTTGGTACTACGGGTGCAAATCCCGCAGTTGTCGGTAATAACAATGTTAATTCCACGATCGCCTATAACAACGTCACGATTACGGCTCCCGCCACTACTCCTATAGGTAGTTCGGGTCGAGGCATTGTCTTGGTAAGCGCGAGTGGTAATACAAACGTCACGGGAAATCAAGTCAGCAATGCGATCGCCGAGGGCATTCGTCTCGATAACGTCAGTGGCAATGCCGTAATTTCTGGCAATACCGTAGTTAATACAATTCAGCCCAGCACCCAAACTAACGTAGAGGCAAGTATTCTCGTACGCAACAATACAGGCAATATCAATCTGACGATTGCGAATAATACTGTGGGTAGCAATACCGCTACAGCAGGCGTAAATGAAATAGATGGTATTGAGTTTAGTCTTTGCCGAGTTTACAGTGATTTGGGAGCCTGTAGTACCACGGCTACTGCCACGGTCAATATTACTGGCAATGCCATTAAGAATATTACTGGCGCTACAGATGGAGCCGATGGCATTGATATTAATCTTGGCAATCGTGCTAATGCCACATTAACAATTAGCAGCAACACGATCGATAACGTTATTAACAAAGGCATTAGCTTTGGGGCAGTTGACGGCTCAATTGGAACAACGACGATCGCGAACAACAATATTAGCAATGTCGGTGGTGCGGCAATTCAGGTGCGGGTAGGAGAAACGAACAGTGGCGGTGAGTCATCTATTCGGGCGGCGGTGTTAAACAATAAAGTTACCAACACCAACACCCAAGCTGGTGTAGATGATGCATCAATGATTATGAGATCCCAGAACGCGGCCACTCTCTGTGTCAGGTTTGAGGGAAATACCTTAAACAATCCCACTTCTACTCTAGATTATCTATTCCGCCGACAAAGTACTTCAGCATCAGGATTGCAACTGGCCGGATTGACCACAGCGATCGCCACAGGAAATCCCAGCCCAGCCTTGGTAACCGAACTCACAGCCAGAGGCAATACAGGCACAGCTAGTAAATATAGAGTCCAAAATAATTCTGTACAAATTCCCACTGCGGCTTGCACATTTCCTTAAGCCCCCGCAAGAGCCCCCACTATCTACGATTTAGGGGCTCTTGCGGGATCTCCCGCAATGCTTCCCAAAAAATAGCTGCTGTAGCGATCGCGCTATGCCTGAAAATAATTTAAATAGCCAGACAATACGAGTAACGATCGAAGAATGAAAATTTTATTTGCGGCGGCTGAAGTTGCTCCTCTCGCCAAAGTTGGCGGTATGGCAGATGTCGTGGGCGCACTCCCCCCGATTCTGAAGAAGATGGGGCATGATGTGCGCATTATCATGCCTTACTACGGCGTGATCCCAGACAAGCTGAAAGAAAATCCTGAATGGATCTGGAAAGGCTATGCCATGTTTCAGGAATTCGATATTTTTCAGACCGTACTACCAGGAACGGATGTTCCCCTTTACTTAGTAGGGCATGGAGCCTTTATTCCCGCCCGCATTTATGGTGGCGATGACGAAGATTGGCGTTTCACGATGTTTGCCAATGCCGTTGCCGAATTTGCATGGAATTACTGGAAACCCAATATCATTCATTGCCATGATTGGCACACAGGCATGATTCCTGTGTGGATGCATCAAGTTTCCGATATTGGCACGGTATTTACAATTCACAACCTCGCCTATCAAGGACCTTGGCGTTGGTTCTTAGACAAAATCACATGGACTCCTTGGTATATGGATGCCCATAACACGATGGCAGGGGGAATTAAGTATGCCGATCGCGTAAATACCGTTTCTCCCACCTATGCGCAGCAAATTTGTACGCCGACCTATGGGGAAGGTTTAGAAGGATTACTTTCATTCCTCAAACCTTGGGGTATTTTAAACGGCATCGATACCGATTTAGAAAATCCTGCCACCGATACCGCCTTGGTACAAAACTATTCCGTTGCTACCCTTGACGATCGCCTTGCCAATAAAATTGCTTTACAAAAAGAGTTGGGCTTAACCGTCAATCCTGCCACTTTCTTGATCGGCATGGTCGGAAGGCTGGTCGAACAGAAGGGGCTCGATCTACTCTTACAAACCTTAGAACGCTATCTCGCCTATACCGATGCTCAGTTTGTAGTCTTAGGTACGGGCGAACGCTACTACGAATCCCAACTATGGCAAATCGCAGCTCGCTATCCTGGACGGATGTCGGCACAGATTCTCTTTAATTCCGCCCTATCCCATCGTGTTTATGCAGGTTCCGATGCCTTTTTGATGCCCAGCCGTTTTGAGCCTTGCGGACTCAGCCAATTGATCGCTCTGCGTTATGGTTCTGTGCCCATCGTCCGCCGCACTGGTGGCTTGGTGGACACCGTATCCTTCCACGATCCCATCGGTCAGGTGGGAACTGGGTTCTGCTTCGATCGCTACGAGCCTTTGGACATGTACACCTGCATGGTCAGGGCTTGGGAAAGTTACCGCTACACCGATGCATGGCGTTTGTTACAGGAACGCGGCATGAATAGTAATTTCAGTTGGCAATCCTCAGCGGATAAGTATGTCCAGCTATATCGCTCGATTCCGGGCTTAGAAAATGCCTAATACCAAATTACAAAATGGCTACGCCATTTTGTAATTTTAAAACCCTTACTGGATTTGGTTTTAATTCCCAAAAGTGTAGCCACAAGCTACATCCAAAAAATGAGTAGTGGCGCGAAGCGCCACTACTCATTTTTTGGGTTGACTTGCCAATCTTGCCAAGCACTGTAAAAATTACCCTTAACCGAATTTTCAGGCTACTAAGCGATGCGTCAGTTTCCTGTTATCCTCATTCCTCCAGAAGTGCAGCGCATTGCCCAATCTAAGCCCGTTGCGCCCGAACTTAATATTCCCTTACCAAGCCCTCCGCCCAATCAACTACCTGCACCAATTCAGATCCAAGAAGCGATCGCCTTAAGTTTCGGGCTAATTGCGATCGTCGCGATCGTCACTCTTGTGGCAAAGGAGCTGGGAATCATTCTGCTGATCTTGGGTACAGTGGTAATCGTCCTCAGGATCAGATATCAATTTCTCACCTATAAGAGAAGATATCAAAGCCATCAAAATGTGCTGCAAAATTATTTTACAAAGCTAGAAGCCTATTCGCGGGAGGAGGTGAGCTATCAGCAAAAATTAGCGATCGCCCATGCCCCAGAACGTGTCCTTGAGTTTCGCCACCATCAATTTCAAAAGTTCTTTGCCAAACTGCCCCCCCTCGAAAATTTGCGCGTCCTTACCAATCCCGCAGGGCTAGAGCTACCGACTGGTCAAGATCAACAAGCGATCGCGGAGACAATTTACAATTTTGGCGTTACGCTGCAAAAACACCTATCGGGAACCCTTTATCAAGGATGTCAACAATATATACCTAGCATTGATTATCATTGGGCTCCTGCCCTCACCTATGTCAATCCCGAACTAAATGCGCGGATAGCGATCGAAATCGCGAATTCCTCAGAAAGTGCCGCTAGTCTCACGCAAAACGATCTCGCTGATCGCTCTTTAGTCGGTTCAGGGTGGATCATTATCAAATTTGCACAGGAGCAAATCCGCCAAAGTCCAGCATCTTGCGGTAAGGAATTTGCGAAGCTTCTCGATCGCTTAAGTTTTGAGCCCTCTGTCTTAGAAGATTTTAGGGATATTCCCGATTTAGTACCCCTCAAAAGGTAGATTACGGCGTAATCTACCTTTTTTATAACAACTGCTACAGCGATCGCTAGTTAATTCGATTTATGGTGAGCAGATGCTAGAATCGGCTACTAAAAGCTGATTAGGCTATGTTTTATCAGTAATTTTTTATTTACCTTTATAGGTTTTAGCGTGAGGGTCTTGCCAGTGAATGCTGCCGAACAAGCTAAAAATGTCGAAGTCGCAACCAAAATCGCGACTATTGTCAATTTGTTTAAGGCTATTTATCCTGCTGCGCGATCGGATCTCAAACCTTGGCTAAATAATTCGGATACGCGGAAACTTCTCGATCCCGATTCGATTGATGTGGGCTTTCATTTTCCAGGGGTAAGTTGGCGGCTCAAGGTTCGTTGTATTCTCTTCCAAATTCGTCTATATGAAGATCCTGTCGATGGCGATCTGCGTGCGATCGGTATTGAGGCGAGCGGACATGACTATAAGGGAGAAAGGTGGCGCTTTTCTACGGTGGACAATTGGCAATTTTTAGGCGATAACATCCCCATGGAAGACGGGATCGCTAACTTGCGCGATTTTAGCCGTCAAACCTTAGAAGTTTTCAATCGCAAGTAAAAGACAAGTTAAGAAATGGCTACGCCATTTCTTAACTTGAAAACCCTTACTAGGTTTAGTTTTTACAGCAATTACCGATCAAACGAACCACAAGGAAATTCATGAAAGCGTTGCAAAGCAACGCTTTCATGAATTTCCTTGGTTTGGGTTTGAGCGCAAAGTGCTGCAATTTCCAAAAGTGTAGCCACACTTTTGGAAATTGGTATTACCAGCTATTACTAATCAGCACAAAAGACGACCAAAAATAGGGATGACTATAATTAACACCTCCCTTAGCACTTGGCTTAACCATGCTCAACTGTGCTTCCCGCAAAGCTATAGATGTATCACTGTTTGCCCTTCGCAAATTATTATAAAAAGCAGACATCAGTATTTGCGTACCACCATCCGAGACCTTCCACAGCGAAGCGATCGATGCTCTTGCGCCTGCTCGATGGACTTGATAGCCAAAGCCTAAAATCTCCGTACCAGTTCCCAAACTACCCAATCCTGTCTGACAAGCACTCAAAACAACGAGCTGGGTATCTTGCAGCTTTAAATCATTCACTTCGGCTAAGGTGAGCTTACTACCATCACCAAACAACAGATAGGATTCAAAAGGACTGCCATTTTTAAATTCCGCATGGGTTGCCAAATGAATGATGGCATTACCAGCCGCTTTATCCCGAATCATCTGACTCGTAAAATTCTGTTCAATGTATTTATTCGCTTTAGGAAAAGTTGAGGCAATGTTCTCTACTTCGGTAATAGAAGATGGCAGCCCACTTAATCCAAATTTGCTCTCTCCCGCTTTACCGCCAAATGCTCCCGCTAAGATCGTTAAGTCAGGCAATGATTGGCGATCGCGATCCAGCAAACTGTAGGAAATGAGATTATTGATGCGATATCGTTCCACTAACCAATGCTTGCCATCGTAGAGGGTGGCGAGGGGAATATAACGCAAGATCCCATCAGGGGCATAGAGAATGGTCTTAGCCTTTGCTTGCTTGAGATCGGATTCAATCGGTTTGATGAGGATCTCGTATAGCTTCTTTGCCGAGGTCTTGATGTCGTAGGAGCTAGGATCTTGCAAGTCATTACGAAAATCGGCGATCATCTCTTCTAGTTGAGGTTTAGCGATCGCCACCGTACGCGCCGTAGGAATAGAATTAGCCGCAAAAATTACTATTTCCAGACGATCTAGCAGCACTAATGGATAGATGAGCACCACCCCTTGCGGTAGTTTTTGTAAGTATGCTGGAGCCTTATTAAGTTCCGATGGCGCAATCTGCTGGATCTGTTGAGCTAGTTCGCGGTTCAGCAAGGGAATTTGGGCAAAGCTCACCGTGGATAGGCGACTAATTTTTGACTCAGGCTCTAAAATTCGCATTCCCTGAGCTGTACGCTCATTCCCTTTGACATTTTGGAGGTAGTCTTCCAGTTCTTGGATTTTTAATAGATCGATGATTTGCAGCGCTTCCATCACCCGTCCTTGTTTGAGCAATAGATCCGCAAGGCTACGGTATGTGCCTGCCACCGTTCCCAAAAAAGATCGCTGTTCCTCTTTGCTCAATCCGCGAATATCTCTGCGAATCGATTCTTGAATGTTGACCGATTGTTTGTAATAAAGGATCGCCAGTTCGGGCTGTTTTAATTCCCCAAGCAATACGCCCAAATTATTTAGCGCTCTCCCTTCACCATTACGATCCTTAAGTTGACGGGCGATCGCTAAATCTTGTTGATAAAAGTCCAAGGCTTTTTCATACTTTCTTAACCGATTGTAGGCAATGCCCAGCCCAGCCGCAGCTTTGCCTTCTGCGGCGGTGTCGTTAATGTTACGGGCGATGGTTAATTGTTGCTCCAGAAAAGCGATCGCCTGCTCGTATTGTCCTAACTGCCGATAACCATTGCCGATATTGCCGAGGGTTCTACCTTCTCCACTGCGATCCTTCAGACTGCGCGATATTTCTAAGCCTTGTTTATACAAAACAATTGCTTGGGGATATTGCTCCAAGTCGCTATAGACCGTGCCCAGATTATTGAGCGCCCTAGCCTGTCCGCTCAGATCTTTCAATTCGCGGGCGATCGCTAAATCCTGTCGATTGAGATCGATCGCCTTTTCATATCGCCCCAATTCACGATAAACAATGGCAAGTCCCCCTAGGGCTCTTCCTTCCCCTGCGCGATCGCTAATCTCGCGGGTAATTGCCAATTGTTGCTGATGGCAAGCGATCGCTTTGGCATATTGCCCCAATTCACGATAGGCAATGCCCAGATTTCCGAGCGCATTACCTGCATTTTTACGGTCATTGAGTTGGCTCAAAATTTCTATAGCAGGCTGATACATAGCGATCGCTTGCTCGTACTGCCCTAACTGAATATAGTTCAGCCCCAAACTATCAAGGGCATAGGCTTCAGCCCGCCGATCGTTTAATTCCCGCGAGAGGGTCAACCGTTGCTGAAAGAAAGGAACTGCCTTCGCAAATTGTCCAAGACTATAGTAAGCAAGCCCCAAATTATTCCATACCTTGCTTTCCCCAACGCGGTCTTTGATTTCTTGGTAAATCTGTAAAGCGCTTTGCCATGACTGAAAGGCGGACTCGTACTGACGTGCGCGATATTGCTGAAGCCCTTGGTTTAGTAATTGCCCTGATTGGATCTGGCGATCGCTCTGCTCTTGTGCGCCCAGATCACAGACCAAGGCTTGCATAGGCAGCCCCGACAACATCGTGATTAAGGCGATCGTGACTAACTTTTTATCCATAGCCTTTTATGCATAGCCTTATACCAAATTACAAAATGGCTACGCCATTTTGTAATTTTAAAACCCTTATACTAATTCACTGAAGTGAGCCAACACTTCAATGAATTAAAAAGCAAACCCTGTAAAGTTTTGAGATTCCCAAAAGTGTTGCCACACTTTCGTGAATTGGTATTACCCCTAACGAAAAAGCACTGTCTTGAGGCAGTGCTTTTTCCGATTGAACGATTTAAGAAATACGTAGTAACTCGACATCAAAGATCAGAGTGGCATTAGGAGGAATGACTCCACCTGCCCCACGAACGCCATAACCGAGTTCGGGAGGAATAATCAAGTTATAGCGATCGCCAACGCGCATAAGAGATAAGCCTTCGTCCCAGCCCTTAATTACTTGACCAACGCCCAGCTTGAACGAAAAAGGACTATTGCGATCGCGAGAACTATCGAACTTAGTGCCATCTTCTAACCTCCCCGTGTAATGTACAGTTACGGTATCTCCTTGCTTAGGGGTTGCACCTGTGCCTGCATTGAGCACTTGGTATTTTAGCCCAGTGCCAGTTGCTTTGATTTCGGGATCGCTCATATTTATTAAAGGTGCGTCTGCTATTTTTACTGTTGTTTGATTTGGTACACCTGTAGAGGGTGCACCAGTACTAGCAACTGCTGTCTGTCCGCCTGTAATTTGCGCAACTACAATGACCAGCACAGCAACCGCCATAATGCCAAAGCTAATCAAAATTCCTTTCAAGGTTCTACTCTCCAATCAATTACGTGATGACTTAGCTTTTGGAATCTTATACCAATTAAGTAAAGTGTGACTACACCTCAATCAAAAACAAAAAAAGAGTTCGCTGAGCGAACTCTTTTTTTATAAATATGCCAGGAACGAGATTTGAACTCGTGACACGTGGATTTTCAGTCCACTGCTCTACCAACTGAGCTATCCCGGCTTGTTGCGTTTTTTAGCGCTTTATTAAGATAACACCGAAAGTGAATTTCGATCAATATTATTGAAAAAATATTTCTAGAAATTGCAATCCAAGTGCTTTTAATACCAATTCCAAAAAGTGTGGCTACACTTTTTGGAATTGAAAACCAAACCCAGTAAGGGTTTTAAAAACACAAAATGGCTACGCCATTTTGTGTTTTGGTATAAGTAGCTAAGCATAAGTAAACTTAAAACCTAGAAGAGCGTACCGCCCGCTAAGCGGGCGGTACGCTCTCTGGTTTTGTTTTTTAATTTGGGATAAAACCCAAAATGCTAAGAGCCCGTTACTAACCAAAAAACCGAACGCAGACCGTCACGTAGCGACTTAGTGGGATTTTCAGATTTTATTTGCGACGGAATTGCCACAGGATGCATCTCGATGCCGCGACTACCTAAAACGATTTTGCCAATCACAAGGGCACGGGGCATATGAAACTCCGAGGTAATTACATATACATCAGTAATTTTGCGCTGCTGAAACTCCGTCACCATCACCGTGAAATTGGTAACCGTATCTACAGCCCGATAGTCTAAGTGGATGCGATCGCGTTTCACCCCAGCTTGATCGAATACATACTGAGCATATTCCTCTGGACTGCCAGAGGATACAAAGATCGGCAGTTGAGGGTGTTCTAAAGCAAATTGAGCAGCAAATTTTTCACGGGTAGGCGAGCCTCCTAATACTAGGATTGCCTGAGGCTCTCTAGCCGTAGGGCTGGCACTGATAGTTGGTAAACATGGAACGCCAAAGATCATGCACCCAGAACCAATTAACCCTGATAAAGCTGTCATAGAACTCATTTTAGGGAACGGGTCAATCATGGTCATTATCATGGTCATTATTGAGTTGCAAACCAGCAAAATATTATCTGCATGATGGAACAATATGCAACATGATATTTCTAGCAGTTGGAAATATTTCCAACTAATTTCAAACTAATTCAAAACTAAAAATCTAATTCGCGTCTGCCCTCGATCGCTTTGGCAAGTGTTACCTCATCTGCATATTCTAAGTCACCGCCCATCGGAATACCAAAGGCAATTCGCGTAACTTTGGTAAAAGGTTTCAATAAACCACCTACGTATAGGGTAGTAGTCTCTCCTTCGACACTAGGAGCGATCGCCATGATCACCTCCGAGACTCGGTTCCCACTGACGCGCCGTACTAGGCTCTGAATATTTAATTGATCGGGACTGATCCCATCCATCGGCGAAATCAAACCGCCCAAAACGTGATATTTCCCGCGATATTCACGGGTTTTTTCGAGGGCAATTAGATCGCGGGAGTCAGCAACAACACAAATCACTGAATTATCGCGACTGGGATGGGCACAAATTTCACAGATTGGTTCCGCCGATAGATGTCCGCATAGGGTGCAGCTACCGACCTGCTGCTTTGCCTGAACTAATGCTTGAGCGAGGGCTTCTACCTCTTCGGTGGGACGCTTGAGGATATGGAGAGATAAGCGTTGTGCAGTTTTAGCGCCCACCCCAGGGAGACGCTGCAACTGTTCGATGAGATTAGCGAGAGGGCGAGTATACAAGACAGGCAAGGCATGAGTTAACGTTAACAATCTTAACGCTAACTCATGCCTTTGCAGTTTTACAAAATTTTTAAAATATGTATAGCAGTCCTAAATCATTTGTAGATTTTTTGGTTTGTGGAAGCGCCCCCCGAAAGGGGGGCGCTTCCACAAACCATTTAGGATTGCTATAGCTGTAATACCAATTCCCAAAATGGCGTTGCCATTTTGGGAATCTCAAAACCTTAACTGTGTTTGGTGTTTAATTCACAAAAGTGTTGTCACACTTTCGTGAATTGGTATAAACCCAAGAATTAATTGGCGGCGCGAAGCGCCGCCAATTAATTCTTGGGTTTTGATTTGTCCTAATTCAAGTGACTGTAGCTATAGCAACGTTAGGTAAGAGCAAAGGATGAGTGGCGGCGCTTCGCGCCGCCACTCATCCTTTGCTCTTTAGTTATTGATTAGTTTGCACAAAACGATTTTGCAAGTCGTAAGCTTCCCGCTCCATGAGGTTGTTCTCGTACTTTTGCTTAGCTCGTTTATATTCAACAAAATATTGGTAGCCAAACTGGTCTAAGCCACCGTTTTTAGAGCATTGACGGACATGCACCATCTCATGGGCAATTACCGATAACTGTTTGAGATCTTCAGGTTTGTAATCGTCGCGGAGATAAATCCGATCGCAATAGGTTTGGGCGATCGTCTCAACCCTACCAAAATGCACGGCGACATTACCCAGTACCCAACGATCCATCATTTGGGCATTATAAATAACCTGCACATGATCGATATAGTCAATGAAATAACGCCTGAGGTAGCGTTTTTGGACATTATCTAGCGGTACTCCTTCACCATTCTTAGAATGCATCGTTTTTGAGGCTGCTTGATAGGCGATCGAGCCCGCTTGCCCCCAAGCCTCCTCAGCGAAGCTAGACTTTGTTTCCGAGTCAGCCCAAAAGCCTACATCAGACATCCCAATGGCGGTAACCAGTGAGAGGGTCAACAGAATTAAAAAAATGATTCTCCGAATGCTATTCATAGGCTTTACAGAGATGGCTTGACCAATGGCTAGGAGAAGATCTCAAACATCAGCTCAATTGCCTTTTGATTGCTGCTTAATTTTTAGCTGTTGGCATTTAATTCGTTAGAAACAATTACCACGGTGATATTATCTCGCCCACCACGCAATTTCGCCGACTCGATCAAGGCTTGAGCAGCCTGCTGACAGTTGCGAATACTCTTGAGATGATGGGCGATGCGATCGTCAGTTAGTTCCTCTGTTAACCCATCACTACAGATCAAAAAGCGATCGCCAGGTTGCCATTCAATTTCACGGGCAGAAATCGACTTTACATCTTCACGCCCCAAACATTGCAAAAGCATATGCCGCCAAGGATGGCTTTTGGCATCTTCAGGATTGACTACCCCCGTCTGAATGGCTCGCGCAATCCATGTATGATCGTCGCTGATCTGCTCTAGTTTTGGCCCGCGCAAACGATACAACCGCGAATCACCAATATGACAATACCAAGGCTGTTCGTCCCGAAATAGCAATATCACGATGGTGGTTCCCATATCCGATCGCACGGGATGATCTGCTTGATCATTGATAATTGCTTGATTTGCCTTAGAGATTGCATCCTGCATCAACTGCTGTGGTGTCGTTTCGTCATCCCAAAGAGCTTCTAAACATGCACGAATAGAATCGACGGCAATTTGACTTGCCACTTCTCCGCCTGCGTGCCCTCCCATCCCATCGGCAACTACAAAGAATCGTCCCTCAGGATCGATATAGTAAGAATCTTGGTTGGCTGATCTGACGCAGCCAGTATCGGTTGCTCCCGCAAATAGACGCTTCATGTTAGGTGGTTCGGCTCGACGTATTTATTGACCAGTTCTGCTATAGCAATCTTTAGTTTAGCGCTCACAGGCAAAAACTATAGCAATATCTACAAACTGTCAGTCATTATCAATAAGTGCTTGTGCAAAATAAATTGCTAAAACCAGTGAAGTTGCGCCCGGTAGGGGCACAACTTCACTGGTTTTGGTTTGTAATTAATTATGCCTAGCTACTTATTGCTGTTTGAGTAATGCTATCCAATCATCGTTCAGGGCGGTCAATTTTTGATAACAATCGCAATAGTATTAGGACAAAAATTCCCGCAAGGATGGCTGTAATCAGGGCAGGGATCTGGAGCCCATTAATAAATAAGAGGGTGGCACATAAAAAACAGGTCGCACCGAGTAGTGCGTAAATTGCGCCGATACCAACATTACTCAGTCTTCGTAAGAGGCGATCGGTTTCTTGCGATTTGACCCGCACACGGATATCGCCACGATCTAGTTTCGAGAGGGTTTCATCGATACGCCGAGGTAAAGCGATCGCGGTGCTACTCACCTGAGTAGCCTGCCTACCTAGTTCCCCGAAAAAAGCCGTGGATAAATTTCCCGATTCTTTAGCGCTACCATTTTCCATAAGATTAGTTGCGTAGGGTTTTGCGACTTCCATAAAGTTAAAGCTGGGATCAAGTCCTTTGCCCAGTCCCTCTAATGTAGAGAGAGCCCGCATGACAAAGGTAAATGTGGCGGGGAATCGAAATGGTTGGTCATAGGCAATGTCGTACAGATCGTCACTAATAGCCGCAACGGATTGCTTATCCATGGACTGTCCCATGAAGTTATCAAGCATATATTGCACCGATCGCCGCAAGGGACCTGTATCGCCAGTAACCTCTAATGCACCGAGATCGATCAAAGAATTAATTACGACTTCGGCATCTTTTTGAGCAATCCCAAAGAAGGTTCGCAATAATTTCTCGCGAGTGATCGATTGGATCTGTCCCATCATGCCGAAATCGTAGAAAATCAATTCGCCTTTTGCCGTAACCGCTAAGTTGCCAGGATGGGGATCGGCATGAAAAAATCCGTGATTGAGTAACTGCTCTAAATAAGACTCTGCCCCAATGCGGGCGATCGCCTTGCGATCGATTCCTGCGGCTTCTAGGGCTTCATAGTTACTAACTTTAATCCCTGGCATATACTCAAGGGTCAGTACCCGTTTTGAGGCATAGCGCCAATACACTCTTGGAACCATAATGCGGCGATCGCCTCGAAAATTACGGCGAAAAATGTCAGCATTCCTACCTTCGTTTAAATAATCTGCTTCCTGATAGAGGATCTTGCTGCATTCTTCATAAATACCAACCCAATCGCGCCCCCTGCCGTACTTGGGATGATTTTGAAAATATTGGGCAATCCGCTTGAGAATACCTAAATCGATCGCAAATAGCTTCAATAGCCCTGGACGTTGCACCTTAACAACAATTTCTTCGCCCGTATGCAATTGAGCCTTATGGACTTGCCCGAGACTCGCCGCTGCAAGAGGAATGGGATCGAAATATCCAAACATGTGATCAATCGGCTTAGCCAAATCAGACTCAATGATTTGCTTTGCCTTCGCCACCGTAAAAGCAGGGACTTTATCCTGTAATTTTGATAGTTCCTCTACGGATTCCGCAGGCAAAATATCGGCACGGGTTGATAAAAGTTGTCCCACCTTAATAAAGGTTGGACCAAGTTGCAGCATGGACTCGCGCAACCAAATCGCTCTTTTTCGAGTACGTTTTTTAACCTTGGCTTCAGTCTTGCCCCCGACATAGCTCCATTTTTTGTTGTCAAGCCAAATCATCCAAGAGAATGTGAGGACTGTGCGCCAAATATCAATGGTGCGGGCAAGTTCAGAGTAGTTGTCACGACTCCAACGATAATTGGGTTCAGAGGATAAAACTGACACGATTCACTAACGGCAGAAGGACTATCAAGAAATCTGTAACAAACCTTTACATCTTAGCGTGAATATTTATAGTTGTTAATATTTGGGAGGTTGCTTTACTACTGCATTTAGAATTTCAAACTAAAGCCGCTCCATAATTCCCCTTCAGCATGTTGGATTATTGGGTAAGTAGCTGGGCATAATTAAAATCCAGAATCAAAAACTGTAGCGCACGCAGCGTGTGCGCTACAGTTTTTGGGGTTTTATATTTAATTTCGCCTAGCTACTTAATGTGGAAAAAGACGCTTTCCCGATCATAAAGATGCGTCAGGTCGTGATTTACCTGAAAGAGACAAGTTCAGATTCTGTCTTTCAGCACTATTTTTGGCAATTCCCTTGGCATCATAGACATTACTATTTGCTGTTATTATGCTTTGCATAAGTAGCTAGGCATAATTAAAAGCCAGAGTCAAAAACCAGAGTCAAAAGCTGTAGCGCACGCGGCGCGTGCGCTACAGCTTTTGGGATTTTAGTTTTATATTTAATTGCGCCTAGATACTTAAGAATAGACCCAGAATAATTTTCCTTCTAATTTTATGGAAGCTTTCAATCCAATTCCTCCAGAGTGGGTCGAAAAGGCAACACATGCAGATGGTTTTTGCTGCCCTCGTTGCGGACAAGCCCCAAGCAGTGCTAAGGCTGTGTGGGTTAACCGTCGATCGCCTGTTTACACCGAAAATCATCAACGCAAGTGGCAGGAATTTTATCAATGTGAATGCCAATCGGTATGGTGGGCTTGGAGTAACGATCGCCCCCCATCAGAATTTAGCGATCGGGCGATTCGGAATAGTTATGGCGATGATTTAAGTTGAGCCAATGAAGTCGCAAGTTGCCCTAGTTCTGTCCTTATTCTTTATTGCAGGAGCCTACGCCAGTTTCTTACCAGATTGGACGGGGTTTTATGTAGTTTTTGGTATTGGCTTTGGTTTATCGATGCTAGTTCCCGCGATTTGGCGCTTGGGACCTAAGCGATGGGTTTATCTCTTAGCAACAATCGTGGCAATTTTTGCTTGTTTTTATTTAAAAATTCGCACGCCGCAGCCATCGGCTGATGATATCTCTAAGTATGCCCCACTCTCCAATGCGATCGTGCGGGGAAAGGTCATTGAATCGCCTAGCTTAACCCGTAGTGAGAGAGCCAAGTTTTTGTTAGCCGTGCAGGAGGTTAACCTTTCTGGCAAAGTCAATATTAAAGATCTCAAGGATCGCACTTCTAATGATCCGAGCAGTAATGCGGCTAATACGGATAATGACAAGAAGTTTATGGCAACATCGGGCAAGCTATATGTAACAGTGCCCCTAATCGAAGTAACGGGTTTGCGGGTCGGTCAAGAGATCGAGCTATCGGGCAGGCTTTATTTGCCGAGTCGTGCGGATAATTTTGGAGCCTTTGATTTTAAGTCCTATCTGGCGCGTCAGGGAGTATTTGCGGGGTTAAGCGGGCGATCGCTAGTCATGCAGGGCAATCCTGTGAGTTTTGGGGAATGGTGGTTTATCAGTCGTATCGTTCGCGCCCATGTAATGGGCGCAGGCGTGCCAGAGGGTTCTTTACTTAGCTCTTTGGTATTAGGCAGTCGC
The DNA here is from genome assembly GCF_006861605.1 of Pseudanabaena sp. UWO310. Lineage (NCBI taxonomy): Bacteria > Bacillati > Cyanobacteriota > Cyanophyceae > Pseudanabaenales > Pseudanabaenaceae > Pseudanabaena > Pseudanabaena sp. UWO310. The sequence continues at coordinate 127,516 of NZ_SELU01000001.1, forward strand.
GCTGTGGACTTACCCAGCGATCTGAAGGATGCTTTTATTCAAGCAGGATTGGCAGCGGTGCTAGCGGCTTCGGGCTTTCAGGTTACTTTGGTACTCGGAGCGGCGATCGCTTTAACCAACAATAGTTCGCTCAAGATCAAGTTTGCGGTTGGCTGTTGTTGCTTGGGTGGATATTTACTGCTAACAGGTGCTAGTCCATCGATCCTGCGAGCCGTACTGATGGGTTTTGGGAGTTTGATCGGTTTAGTGGTGCAGCGCCGTAGCCGTCCTGTGATCGGTTTACTAATTACGGCAGTATTACTATTGCTCTATCAGCCCCAATGGATCTGGGATTTAGGCTTCCAGTTTAGTTTTTTGGCAACCTTTGGGTTACTGACTACCGCACGATCGATCGCCGAACGTCTGGAATGGCTACCCCCTGCGATCGCCGAATTGCTATCCGTCCCCATTGCCGCCTATATCTGGACTTTGCCCCTGCAACTATTGGTATTTGGCAAGCTCTCTCCCTATAGCTTAATTGCGAATGTATTGACCACACCTTTAGTCTCGATCGCAACCTATGGGGGCATCATTAGCGGACTGTTGGCAATTATTTTTGTACCCCTAGGGGCGGCGATCGCTTGGCTACTATACCCCCTATTACATTGGACAATCGATATCGCCCAATGGATTAATAATTTACCGAATACCAGCATCAGCGTGGGCGCGATTAGTATCTGGCAGATGTTAATCGCCTATATGTTATTTGTGGCGATCTGGCTCTTGCCTTGGTTTGCCAAGATGCAGCGTTGGACGATCGCCTTTGTTCTGGCCTGTGTGGTCTTATTTGTCCCCAATACGCTTGCTCAGCAAAATTCTTTTCAAGTCACCATCCCAGCCTTTAATGATGTGCCGATTATGCTAATTAGAAATCAAAATCAAACGGTTTTGATTAATAGCGGCGATCGTCAATTTGCCAACTTTACCTTAATTCCATTCTTACAAAAACTAGGCATTAATCGCCTCGATTGGGGCGTTTCTACGGATACACAGCCCGATGTCAGCGATGGCTGGAATGCGCTGACTAGTTCCGTAGCGATCAGCCAATTTCGCGATATCAGTCTTGGGGTCACCCCAAAGCCCTACCAAGATCTCCAACAGACCCTTGCTAATGCCAAAACTCCTCTAGCCTCGCTCAAGGTTGGCGAAAGCTTAACTATTAACAATCAAGTCCAGATTCAATTACTCAATCAATCACCTGACATTTTAAAGCTGAAAACGGGCGACCTATCATGGTTGTTGCTTGCTAATACCGATCCCAAATCCCAACAAGCGATCGCTGCTAAAAAAGAATTACTGCCCCAGCTAACGGCTAATGTGCTTTGGTGGACAGGCATTCAGATCGATCCCGTGATTTTACAGGCGATCAAACCGACAATTGCGATCGCTTCAGCAACTAGTGTTGTCGAAGAGATGGTTAATCAACTTTACGATGCCAAAGTTAGAGTGTTTTGGACAGGGCGCGATGGCTCCATTCAATGGAATCCTGAAAAAGACTTTCATACTCTACGCGATCAGCAAGATTCGCAATCACCTATTTAATGCCAAAGCTCAAAATGGCGTAGCCATTTTTTTCGTGAATTGGTTAAAGCCTCAAAGAGGGTTGTCGCGCTCCGCGCGGTAATCCTCTTTGGGGCTAGTTATATCAATTTCCAAAAGTGTGGCTACACTTTTGGAAATTGAAAACCAAACCCAGTGAGGGTTTTCAATTCCCAAAATGGCATAGCCATTTTGTGATTTGGTATTAACGGCAGCTATATAGCCGTAGCCAATGATTTGAGGACAAAATCAAACCCCAAGAAGAGAAGGTTGGCGCTTCGCGCCAACCTTCTCTTCTTGGGGTTTGATGCTTATAGCAATGCCTTCATTGCTCTGATTTCTGAGATTTTTGTCTGCGGCTAATTTCTTTTTTAGCCAAGAAAGCACCAGCCAAACCAATACCTATAAAAGCCGCAGGAACGGGAACGGATTGAGGATCGGAAGGATCGATCACAGAAATTGCACTGTCTGTATCGGCAATGAAACTCAGGTTACTCCCCGTGGAGAAGCCACTATCCCAATTAATGGTTAGAGCCGCATAAAGATCACCAACCGCAGGCTGACCGACAAGGTTAACAATATTGCTATAGGTAAAGGAGGTCGGCGACGATCCAATTACTGGCGTGAAATCCCATCCTGCGGCAGAACCAGTCGTACCAGGATTGGGATTAGTTTGGTCAAATAAGGTAGAACCAGCGATCGCATTAATAAATAAGGAGGAAATAGTTTTGGACGAGTTGTTGCTAAAAGTCCAAGGATTTCCAAAGGTATCGCCCGACTGAAACAAAGTCCAGCCATCAGCCGAAGCTACACCGCTGTAGAAATTAATTGCAGACCATACCCCCGTACTGGTTGTATTATCGGCAAAGGTAACCCTTACTTGCATACCCGTAGAGGCTCCGCCCATAGTTGAGTAACCTGTCAAAGCAGAAATAGTTGCTGCTTGGGCATTCCCCACCATCCCCAGAAGCGATGCAGCAGTCAAAAATGCAGAAGCAGTCAATAACTTTTTCATAGGTTTTACTCGCTAAAATTCTTAAATTAACCAACGTTTAGTAGATTTCTATCCCTTTACCCTAGTATTCCCCTATCGAACTTGCGTTTTATCACAAGTCTAAAACTTAGTTGAGACTTACAATCCTACAAATTTATCTAAAATAAGTTTTTCCTAAATGACAGAAAGGCACAAAAATCACGATAATATCATTAAACAATGATAAAACTAATGAAAAAAAGTTTTTTAGTCAGTTGCATTCTGCTTTTAAATGTCCTCTCAGCGCCTGTTTCTGTCCAAGCTCAATATTCAGGCTTAGGAAAGGATAGTCTCGATCCTGCCACAATCAAACGTTATGCCCCAACCGCTTTACCCGCCAATGTCACTCGCCCGATCGAGGCTATCCTCGATGTGCGATCGCCAGGGCTCGGAATGGTAACTCCCGATGGCAAGCAGATGTTTTTTAATTGGAGCATTACGGGTACGGTTCAGGTTTGGAGACTGGATGGGGCGCAAAGATTTCCGATACAGGTAACGGGCGGACAGGATGCCACGACGATCGCAGGGATGACTCCCGATGGCAAATACCTACTGCTATCACGCGATCGCCAAGGGGAGGAAAATCCCGGGCTTTATTTACAATCAACTAACGGCGGAGCATTAGAGTTAATTCAGCACCAAGCAGGTGTACGCACTTTACTGCAATATGTCGGTAATGACTCCCGCACGATTTATTTCAGTGCCAATGACATCAAGCCTGACGCATCGGTCATATATCGCTACGATTTGCAAACCAAAAAAAAGGTGCAAATTTCTGGCGGTGAGGGGATTTGGTGGATTGCCGATGTCTACGTAAACCCTCAAACTGGCGATCGCGAAAAATTTCTCTTTGCTAAAGCCACAGGTAGCCAATCCCGCGAATATTACGAATATGATGTCAAGACTCGTCAGACAACACCTCTGATCGGTCAGAACGAAGAGCAAGAATACAGCATCAAGTATGGAGCCAATAAAGGCGAATATTTAGTCTTAACTCCCAAGTTTGGCGAGTTTCGTCGTCTTTATCGCTACCAAAATCAACAATTCACCCCGATTACGCCCGAAATTAAAGCGGATATCGCCAGCTTTAATATTGATGACCAACGCCAACGTATTCTCTACTCAATTAATGATGGTGGCTACAACCGCTTGCAGGCGATCGCAGCGACAACCTTTGAGGCGATCACCCTTCCCAAATTTCCTAACGCCGATCATGTTTACGCAGGACAAACGACAAGGAACGGAAGGTTTACGACTCTGGGCGTGGAAACGGCAAAATCCCCAAGGCTTAGCTATATTTATGATTGGCAAACCGAGCAACTCACCCAATGGCTATTACCGAGTACGCCCGAAATCGACACAAACAAGTTCGCGGTAGCTAAGCTAGAAAGCTATCCCACAAGAGATGGCACAACAATTCCCATGTTTGTCTATCGATCGCCGCAATGCGAAAATTCGCCTCAAAATCCTCTGCCAAAGCCCTGCCCCGTAATTGTGCATTTTCATGGAGGGCCTGAAGGACAAAGTATCCCTGGATTTAATCGTTACGCTCAAATATTTGTCAATGCAGGATTTGTATTCGTCGAGCCCAATGTGCGCGGTAGCGAGGGCTATGGCAAAGCTTGGCTCAATGCCGACAATGGAAGCGATCGCCTCAAGGTAATCACCGATATCGAAGATGCATCGATTTACCTTCGCAAAAATTGGCAAATCAATGGCATCATCCCCAAAATCGGTATTCTCGGTGGGAGCTATGGAGGCTACGCTGCCCTCATGGGCATGTCCAAATTTGCAGGTAGCTATGATGCAGGCGTATCGATCGTGGGCATTAGTAATCTGATTACATTTTTAAATAACACCGCTCCCTATCGCCGCATCCTGCGGATCAGTAAATATGGCGATCCCGTCAAAGACCGTCAAGCTCTGATCGATTTATCGCCTGTCACCTATAGCGATCGCATCAAATCGCCCCTACTGATCATTCAAGGAGCAAACGATCCCCGCGTCCCCGTTGGGGAAGCTGTCCAAATTCAAAAAATCCTCGAACAGAAAAAAATCCCCTCACAACTGGTCATCTTTCCCGACGAAGGTCACGGCTCCAGCAAACGCAGCAATCAAGTCTTAGAGATTGGTTACACTCTAGACTTCTTTAAAAAACATTTGCAAAATTAATCATACCAAAACCCAAAATGGCTACGCCATTTTGGGTTTTTAAAAACCTTACTAGGTTTGGTTTTTAATTTCCGAAAGTGTAGCCACACTTTTGGAAATTGGTATCAAACGTGAATTCGGGATCATTTGAAAAGGCTTTGAGAGAGGGTTTGCGTGGCAAACTCTCTCTCAAAGCCCAAAAGTAAAAGCCTTGCTAAGCAAGGCTTTTACTTTTGGGCTTTAAAAATTTACCAGCTTCACCCGAACTGACGTTAATCAATGCCCCCGCCTGTGGCGGGATCATTGATTAATTCTTCAATACTTCTTTATGCGAATTATAGGCTTGCACGATTCGCGTTTCGGGATCGATTCCCTCAAAGGTGGGGGGGATCCAGACCCTCACCAACAGCAGCACGGCTAAAACCAATAGAAATCCCCCCGTCGCCAAGATCTGAATCCAAGGGGTTTCTAAGACACCGCGCACAATTACTTCCCTCAATACGGAAACAATGGAAACCTCTACCGCTACGCCGATCGAAACCCGATGTTCTTGCAAGTAAATAATCAACAATCGAAACAACTCAACCAAAATCAAGACAAATAAAATATCCGCAGTTATGGCATGAAAGTTGAAATTTGATGGTGACAATAGCGAAGTAAACATAGCCTTGAGCTGAAATACCATCACCCCAAACAATCCGAGACATAAGGAGATCACGATCAAGTCTTGAATGGATTCTAAAGCCCGAACGATAAAATTGCGTTCGATCCATGTAATTGATTGACTTGATAGCTGACTAGGTGACTTTTGCATCAATTTCTCCTATTTTGCTTATTTTGGCGAAGCCCAATTCCTAAGTTCGTAAGTAATTCAGTATAGGCAAATCCTAAAGTAAGAACCTAAGCTGCTTACTAAATGAGCGATACAGGCTTTTAGGCTTTAAATTTATCTATGCTTAGCTACTCAATTAAGTTTATATTATATTTACAAGAAATATATATCAGAATTTCCTATATAAGTGATTACTTAAATGGTTTCAGTCTCAAAACCTAAGGTTTGCTTAGGGCATAAACCCCAAGAATTGACTGGTGGCGCTTCGCGCCGCCAGTCAATTCTTGGGGTTTGATCTGTCCTAAGTCATACCAATTCACGAAAGTGCGACAACACTTTTGTGAATTAAAAATCAAATCCAGTAAGGGTTTGAGATTCACAAAATGGCATTGCCATTTTGTGAATTGGTATGACTTGGATAGCGATCGCTACAAAATCCGAGAAAGAAAGAAACAGCAAGAAAAAAGAAGACATGACTAAGCAATGTCTTCTTTTTTCTTGCTGTTTAAAAATTAAGGCAAGGATTTATAAGTAGCTAGGCTTAATTAATTAAAGATCCAAACCTATAAAGTTGCGCCCCTGCGGGGCGCAACTTTATAGGTTTCCGATAGACATCCTTAACTATTTAGCACTACCAAAATTAAGAGTTAACTTTTCCGTAAAATACGCCGCGAATGAGGACTTCTTTAGGTTCAACACCACCAAGGTCATTGTCAGAGGTTTGCTCGGTCTCAAAAGTACCAGCGATTTCGCCAGTATCAGCATTGAGCTTAGCGATTTGTAAAGACATCGTACCTTTGGAGGTGGAGTCATCCTTAACACTTCTGTTATCAAAGGAGTTACGCTTTGCAGGTAATGCTTCCGCAGAGTCATATCCGATCGCTAAACCACGTCCCTTAGGATCGATAAAGCCCGAACCGCGATAGGTGGGAACATCAGTAGATCCAATGAAATCAACCGATGTCGTGATGCCATTGACTCCAGGCGCAGTGGTAGCCTTGAAACCTTTGATAGTGAATAGAATCGCTACCAGTTCGCCACCAGGCATTTTAACGGTGATGGGCTGATAGTCTAGACCATCGGTTTCGATTAAGTTAAGACTGCCATCGGCATTACCTGTAACCTTTGCCTTTACAAAGTCGAGACTCGAAGTCGAGCGTGTCATCAACTTGCTAGCTACAAACTCAGGTTTTTTCCGCTTGTTAGAGGATTCCTCTTTAACAAAAAATGAGGTTGGTTCTAAGCAAAGGTCGGTAATTTCTACAGATTGACCAACTCCAACAGGGATAAAGTTACGACCACCGCGAGAAGAACCCAGAATGTCCGAACATTTATTGGCTAAGCCAGTATTTACAATTTGGTCGTAGGTCAAGCCTGGCTCAACTGCGGCGATCGCATTGATTGCAAACAGACCGCTTGCCGCTAACATACATAAACTGATACACAATGTAAAAATTGCTTTCGTAAAACTACGAAATTTCATAAATAACCTCTTCTTAATTTAACGGGATTTAACAGGATTTAACGGGTAGTATCTTAGAGTTAGGACAGATAGCGCAAAGCACAGACTATGATAACTCTGTTAAAAATACGATCTAGTTTGGGATTTTAAATTGAGATCGTTAAGGAGTTGGTGGTGCTTTAGACTAGCCATAGAAATAAGCTCGCCAAAGACACTTACATTTGTAAAATTCCAATCATCATATTATCGCGCACGAGGGTACTTAGCTTGGCACAAACTGAAATCCAATCACAGAAACAATCACAACAGGGGCAAACTGATGATTTGTCTGAACTGGAGCAGCTTACCGATCGCCTATGGCAGACTGCTCAAGCACAGGAGAGTAGTTCAGCCAATCTTTTGCAAATTTTGCGAGTCCTCGAAGCGCTCCATAAGCGGATTCGTGACGATTTGTTTCAACCATCTCTGCCAACTAGTCGGCATGAGCTTTTTAATCTTCTACGCGATATCGAGACAAATGGTGGCTGGCCGCATATCTATCGGATGAAAATCAATGAGATCTGTCGATATTTAGAGCAACCCGAAGAGACTGAAGAAGAAACCAAGAGTGATGACTAAAAGAAATTTTTGAGCTATTTTTAAGGTGATTTTCGAGGCAAATTCCAAGTTTGTACCAAAAAACAGAAGAGGTTTTTTACACCTCTTCTGTTTTTTATTTTTGAGATAAGTAATACCAATTCCCAAAAGTGTGGCTACACTTTTGAGAATTGAAAACCAAACCCAGTAAGGTTTTTAAAATCACAAAATGGCATAGCCATTTTGTGAATTGGTATAATACCAATTCACGAAAGTGTGACAACACTTTCGTGAATTAAAAAGCAAACCCAGTAAGGTTTTGAGATTCCCAAAATGGCGTTGCCATTTTGGGAATTGGTATAAGTGGGCTTAATTAAATATAAAACCCTAAAGCCTGCGGCGCACGCTGCGCGTGCGCCGCAGGCTTTACTGAGGTACTTATTCGGACTAGACGCGACGGTATTGCTGATAAGCAGCAAAAAATAGTCCGCCAAGGGTAATGAAAATAAGACCGAGGCAAATGCCCGACAAAATTGGTTCTACCATAAATATTTATTAAACTCACTAATCCTATTTAGTTTAACGTCAGTTCGGGTTAAGCGATCTACAATTTTCCAATGTGAGCAAATCTCGCATCGCCATGCCAAAATCATACCAAAGCTCAAAATGGCGTAGCCATTTTGAGCTTGGAAAACCCTTACTGGGTTTGGTTTCTAATCCACAAAAGTGTTGTCACACTTTCGTGAATTGGTATTACAGTCCTTTAAGGTTTTTTAGGCTCTCAGGTAAAATATTAGTCCTATTGATCGGCGTAGTGGGCGCTTCTGGGACTACCACTGGTGGCTTTGGCGTATCTCCTTCTCCAGTTGGTGTATTGGATTGAGGCTGCACTAGAAATAGTTGCTCAGTACTTTCATAGAGTTTTTGGGCCAACAGATCGTTTGCCGCTTCAGTTAAATGGATCGGATCGATGAAAGCCTGTTGATTTGTATCTTGAAAGACCTGATAGAAATTAACAAATTTGGGCTTTAGCGAACTACTGTTAAGGGTTTGTTCTGCCAGTTTGTAAGCATTAGCAGCGCGATCGCTATATTCTTTGCCCAAGGATTTGAGAATGCCTTCTTCCTCCTTAGTTAAAGATTTTTGCTTGCCAGTGATCTCGGGCTGAAGCACGATCAAAGAAGGGATACCATTAGCCAGCTTGATCATTTGCTGCGTATTGTAAAGATAGCGGTCAATCCTTTTTTGGAGTTCCTTGGGATCTTTAGCCAGTTGTTCGGCATTAAAGGTTTGGTATTCAGAACTAAATACGGTGATATCGGCAGGAGCGACCCATTTTTGCCAAGCCTTGACTAGATACAGCGAATTTAACCAATTATTAAATTGCTGGGTTTGATGCTGTCGATATTGAGCGATCGGATCGCGTAACATTTGCTCGACGTTCCCGATTTCGCGAGCAGGTTGATTGCTAGGCGATCGCATGTCTTCGTAACCATCCAAAATCAGCAATGCGTTGGGATTATAGGCAAGCGCTCGATGGGCTAGTAAGGCAAGTTCATTGCCAGAACTATATCCAGGAGCGGCGGCAGCAATCACACGGTAACTACCATCACGGATCCTTGGGGGCAAAGCTCGCATTGCCTCAATTTGATCGGCAAAGTAGGGTATTTCCTTAGGTTTAAACTTTTCAGGGCTGCTATTTTGAGCGCGAACGCGATCGTTCAGTAATTTCTCAATTTTAAATGCCAAAGCCTTTTGATTCTTTTCCGCCATGTTTGTAAAGGCGGTAGAGCCACCCACTAGAAATATGCGGATTTCATTAGCAGGCTTTTCGATCGGAACGGATGAATCTTGGCGAAAGCCCTGATCGTTGATTTGCCAATAGTCGCTACTCTGACTGGGTAATATTTCGTAGCCCAACAGAGGACTACGTTTTATATGCAACAACCCTGCATCGGGCAGCCCAGGATAGTTATTACCATTGGAATCTTGCAACTTAAATGCATAGGACTGGGCGATCGCTACAGTTTTATTGGGGACGAGTTGGTTAGTACTGCCAGTTGCTAAAACGGCTCCTCGTGCGATCAGTTCCGCCAATATCAACAGTAAAGGCAAACCAATAAAAATAAGGAGTAGGGTGTTCCGCAACCAAGATTTGCGCTTGGATTGCCAAGAGGAAGTATATCGGGGTCTACGCATGACTAGGCTACTGGTGTGCAGCTTTAAAGCTTATAACAATTTTTATATCAATCTTCAGAAACTTACATAGCCAATTGCCAAGAAAGGCAAAACAAGTTTTTTTATTGATGTAAGTAGCTAAACCTAGAAGAGCGTACCGCCCGCGTAGCAGGCGGTACGCTCTCTGGTTTTGGTTTTGAATTATGCCTAGCTGCTTACATTATTTCAATTGAATTAGTTCGATCTTATAGCCATCGGGATCTTCAACAAAGGCTATTACGGTAGTCCCATGCTTCATCGGTCCTGGTTCCCGCGTGATCTTGCCACCTTTTTCCCGAATTGCATCGCAGGCTGTATAGATATTTTCCATACCCAAAGCAATATGCCCGTAGCCCGTACCAATGTCATAGGCATTGGTATCCCAATTGTGGGTTAGCTCGATTACGGCATTGCTAGATTCATCGCCATAGCCAACAAAAGCGAGGGTAAACCGCCCATCGGGATAATCTTTGCGGCGTAAGATCTTCATGCCGAGGATATTGCTATAGAAATCCAGCGATCGCTCTAAATCACCAACCCGAATCATCGTATGTAAAACACGCATTTTGGTTTTCCTCTAAACTTAAGTAGTTATACCAATCTTATAGCGACAGTCCCTTGACTTAGGACAAATCAACCCGCAAGAATTGAGTGGCGGTGTGAAGCGCCGCCACTCAATTCTTGCGGGTTGATTTGTCCTGCTCCAGCAATTTTCGATCAAAAAACCATCAGAAGATTTTTACCATTGTTGCGAAGCAACAATGGTAAAAATCTTCTGGGTTTGGATTTGGTCGCAAAGCGCTGTAATTTAGCGATAATTTAGCGATAATTTAGCGATAATTTAGCGATCGTAGTCTTCGTCGTCTAAGCTTTTAGGCTCGACCAACCAGTCAGAATTTTGACCGCCAATAATAACTTCCTCGATCGCTACATATTCCTTGTCAAACTGGCGCAAGGCATTAACTAAGATATCGATCGCGATCGCATCGGTTGTTCCTAGGTCAACCCAACAACGCGCCCATTCATTTTCGTATTCGAGATCGGTCATATTATGCATGACTGACATCATCTCGTCCTCGGCAGCTTGGTTGTCATAGTCGAAGTAACTGACATCCACACCCGTTTCCTGTACCTGCATATTACAAGCATTGAAACCACCTAATTTGCCCAGTAAAAACCAAGAATTAAATACTTCGTCTAAGAGTTGCTTCTCTGACTGAGAAGGAACCTCATTAAATTTTATCCAGATCCATAAATCAAACCAGTCGCATTCTCGAAATCTAACTTCCATAATCAACTTGCAGCCCTTGCAACAATCTCAATACAAACAAAAAGGACATACCCAACTTATACTAATTCGCTTGCCAAGTAGCTGGGTGCAATTAAATATAAAACCCCAAAAGCTGTAGCGCACGCTGCGCGTGCGCTACAGCTTTTGGGGTTTTATTTATGCCCAACCACTTATTGTCACACTTTCGTGAATTGGTATAACTCAGTTAATTTTAGGTTCACTTCACAATTTTTGCCCCGATTGGATAATCCCTAAATTGGCAAATATGTAGTATTATCCGACCAAATATCCTGCATAATCTGTCAAATTAATTTGATTCCGCACAATAGACTACATTGCCGTTTGTAATAATAATTTACGTTACAATGCTAAAGTTGGATGAAAATTAGTCTGCGAAGCTTAAGAACCCTGTGGCAAACTCTTAAGTGAGAATTAATAAGTGAAAGTTAAGTAAGAGTTAAGTGAAAGGGGCAAATCACCAAAAGCCCTAAAATCACAACTCTTGTTGAGTACCATCCCCGCTCATGGATGGGCGATCGCTGAAGTCAACGTTCAGTCGTGAGGAGTATTCCCTACCTGTGGCAACAAATCCCATCAATTTAGGTAAATCTGATTTGTCAAACAAGTCACCGAAGCCCAAAGTGGCTTCAATCAAACATAAATGGACACTTTTTGTAGTGTTATTTGTGGCGCTGTTGTCAGGGGGACTAGGTGCAGGCTTAGCATTTGTCTTAAGTAGCAGACCTTTTCAGCAGCACCAACTATCCGCAGATGAAGCCGCAGTATTTAATCGTAACTCCGAAGGCATGACCTCGGCGATCGCAGGAGTACCAACGCTAAACCGTCCAGTTAACATCTTGGTGTTAGGGACGATCATGCTTACCTCTGACCTACCTGATGCCCAATCTCGACCTAAAGGTAAATATTTAGCCGAGCTAGACGACAATCTCAACGGCATGAGTGACGCAATGTTACTGATCCGTTTCGACCCCTCTACCAAAAAGGTTGCCGTTCTATCAATTCCCCGCGACAGTCGTGTGAATATTCAAGGAGTCGGCAAAACAAAGATTAATTTTGCCAACTATGCAGGTGGGGCAGCTCTATCAGCCCAAACCGTCAGCCAAGTACTTGGTGATATTCCGATCGATCGCTACATTCGTTTTAACGTCAATGGCTTTGGCAAATTAATTGATGCCCTAGATGGGATTGATGTGTATGTGCCGAAAAAGATGAAATATCAAGATGACAGCCAGCATCTATATATTAATCTCAATCCAGGACAGCAAAAATTAAACGGGAATAAAGCGATTCAGTATATGCGCTATCGCCATGACGATCTGGGCGATATTGGGCGCGTCCAGCGTCAACAGGCTTTTTTCCGTGCCTTTATCGATCAAAAGCTTAAGCCTGAAACCATCACTAAATTACCCGAAGTACTAGCGATCGTAAAGGACAATATTGACACCAATCTATCGGTAGAAGAATTTCTAGCGATCGCAGGCTATACCTCGAAAATCGATCGCAAAAACATTCAAATGCATATGGCTCCAGGGAGATTTAGTAATCCTGGAGAATTTGATAATCTGAGCTACTGGATTTTAGATAATCGCCTGCTTGCCAAGATCATGAACCAGAGTTTTGGAGTCATGAAACAAGCTGATGTGAGTGCATCCGATGATTCTCCCCAAAGTCTGCGGGTGGCGATCCAAGATAGTATGTCCCAGCCTGAAGGCTCCAAGAAGGCAACCACGGTTTTATCCAAAGCGGGCTATGCCCAAGTATTTCCTGCCAGCGATCGCTGGACAAAATCCATCGCTAAAACTCAGATTATTGCTCAAAATGGCGATCGCGAAACTGCCGAGAAACTTCGCGATGCCTTGGGTATTGGGGAAGTAGTTGTTGAGTCAACGGGTGATATTGAGTCAGACATTACGGTGAGGATTGGCAAAGACTGGTTACTGTCCAATAATATTCCTCTCAAACCAGTTTCCACCGCCAAACCAAAACCAATAACTTCAGGAAATTAAGCATAAATAAGTAGTGGGCGGTGCTCCGCACCGCCCACTACTTATACCAAATCACAAAATGGCGTAGCCATTTTGTGATTTGGTATTATCTAGACTTTTGTTGACTGGCGCACGATTTTAGTAAATAGAAAATCAGGCAAAATCTTCCGTAAAAATAATAACTGCTTAGCTAGGGGATCGGCTGGATAACGCAGCTTCCATGATTTATCCGTACTTGCTAGATAGATCGTTTTAGCAACCACTTCAGGAGGGGCTCCTGTTGTACCAATGCGATCAAGGTTGCTTAACACCCGATCGCTAAAGGGCTGATATTCTGGAAAACCAGCATTGCTAGTGCGATCGGACGATCGCTCGTAGAAATCCGTTTTGATCGGACCAGGCTCAATGATTTTGACACGAATATTAAAGGATAGGAGTTCATGCTGCAAAGACTCAGAGAATCCTTCCACAGCCCATTTCGTAGCATGATAGAGACTATAAAGGGGAAAGGCGACGCGTCCACCAATAGAAGCCACATTAACGATTACTCCTTGCTGGCGATCGCGAAAATGGGGAAGGATAGCCCGCGTAACCGCCATTAAGCCAAAAACATTCGTATCGAACTGACGCTGGATTTGCTCAGGCGTAGAAGCTTCAAAAACTCCTAACGTGGCATAGCCTGCATTATTTACCAACACATCGATCGTGCCAAACCTAGCGATCGCCGCCGCAATTGCCTCAGCAATCGAAGTCTGGTTAGTTACATCTAGCGGAATACAAACTATCCGATCAAGCTTGGCTAAGCTATCGGTTCTATTTATTTCTCGGTCAGGCGATCGCATGGTGGCAGCGACATTCCAGCCTTGTTTCTGGAAATACAAAGCCGTTGCCCGGCCAATTCCCGATGAGGCTCCAGTAATCAATACAGTTTTAGCCATTTTTGCTTGGTTTGATTGTACGGTTTGCGTGCGTGGCTCTTATCAATTCCGAAAACAATTCCGAAAACAATTCCGAAAATTCAGACTGATTCCATCCTATAACCGTTATACCAAGTTAAGAAATGGCTACGCCATTTCTGATAGCTGCCGCCAATCTTGTTACGACAAAAGTAAAGCCCAAAATAGTGTTGCCGCGCTCCGCGCGGCAACACTATTTTGGGCTTTATGTCCTGATTCAGTTGACGAGTGTGAGAACACTTTCACGAATTGGTATTAAACCATCGCAAACAATTCTGCGATCGGACGCTCTTGGATTGCCTCCTGAGTAACAATTTCGACAATCTTATTCTGGGCTGCTTCTACCCATAAAGCATCCACGGCAACCTGCGCTACCTTAGTACGCGAGATACTCCCCTCAAATAAAGTATCCGCACCAGACAAGACCAACCCACCCTGCTTCTCATAGTTAAGCAATCCCCCAGGACGGACGATCGTATATTTCAAACCACTATCTTGTAAATATTGCTCCCCTTGCCTTTTCCAAAATAGAACTAACCAGAAGAGGTTTAAAGGATGCAAAAATTTCGATACGCAAAGGGAAGAAATTAGCACAAAACATTTGATATCCTTTGACTTCGCAGCCTTCACTAAATTTTTGGTGCCGATATAATCCACCAAATAGGGCTCCATGAAGTTAAGACTCGGCTTTGCCCCCGTCGCACAAATCAGCAGATCACAATCAGCGATCGCTTCAATCAAGCCTTCGGCAAACATAACATTTCCTAACACTATTTCCGTCTCTGGGGGCAGAAGTTTTTTCGCCAGTTCTACATCGCGAACTAGGGCTCTTACAGGAATATGCCGCCTTACTAATTCAGCTACGATATGTCGTCCTGTTTGCCCTGTGGCTCCAGCTACAAATACTTTCATTATCATCCTTCCAATTTTTAGGGCAGTGCTAAGCATACATAAACTTACAGCAATTATCGATCAAACGAACCACAAGAAAAATTTTGAAAGCGTTGCTTCGCAACGCTTTCAAAATTTTTCTTGGTTTGGGTTTGAGCGCAAAGCGCTGTGTGTTTGCCAATCTGGTATAATTGCAGTTTAAAAACAAGCGTTTTAAGCATTTTGATTTGATATCTTTGCGCCAAATCTATTAAGAAAAATTAAGAAACATCAATGCAACTCACTCACCGCCCTCGTCGCCTCCGCCGCAATCCTTCTATTCGCAGTCTCGTGAGAGAGAACCATCTCTCCGTTGATGATTTTATTTATCCAATGTTTGTAATGGAAGGAGAGAATAATCGCGTTGAAATTCCTTCCATGCCCGAAGCCTATCGCTTTACCCTCGATTTACTAGTTAAGGAAGTAGAAGAGATTTTCGCTCTGGGAATTAAGGCGATCGCTCTTTTTCCTGCGGTTCCTGAAGAGAAAAAGGATCTCACGGGTACAGAAAGTTTTAATCCTGAAGGTTTGGCGCAGCGGTCAGTCAGAGCGATTAAAGCAGCGGTTCCCGAAGTTATTATCTTCACTGATGTTGCCCTCGACCCTTTCACTACCCACGGGCATGATGGCATCATTGATGAAAATGGCGTAATCCTCAATGATGAGACGGTAGAAGTTCTCGTCAAAATGTCTATTTCTCAAGCAGCCGCTGGTGCTGACTTTGTTTCTCCCTCCGATATGATGGATGGACGCATTGGCGCAATTCGGCAAGGACTAGATGCCAATGGCTTTGAGAATGTGGGTATTCTCGCCTATGCTGCCAAATATGCTTCCGCCTACTATGGTCCTTTCCGCGATGCCCTCGGATCTGCTCCCAAATCTGGGGACAAGAAGACCTATCAAATGGATCCAGCCAATTCTCGCGAAGCAATTAAGGAGGTATATCTGGATATTGCGGAAGGAGCAGATATCGTCATGGTCAAGCCTGCCCTCGCCTATTTAGATATCATCGCTAAGGTAAAAGATGCGACTAATGTACCTGTAGCTGCCTACAATGTGAGCGGTGAATATGCCATGGTCAAAGCTGCTGCCCAGCTTGGCTGGATCGACGAAAAGAAGGTCATGTTTGAGACTCTGCTGAGCATGAAGCGGGCGGGGGCAGATATTATCTTGTCGTATCATGCCAAATCGGTTGCACAATTGATTGCTTCGGGTTACCGTCCCTAATCATCTCCCCACCAACCATGAATGCCAAAGAACTTCTTGACAGCTACGCTTCAGGCGATCGCGATTTTAGCAAGCGATCGCTTGTGGGATTAATTCTAACTGGAGCCAATTTATCTGGAGCAAATTTTATCGAGGCAGATCTCGAAGAGATCACCCTCGATATAGCGAATTTAGAAGATGTAGAATTGAATCTTGCCAATTTGAACCGCGCTAATTTGAGTGGCTCGATTTTAATTCAAGCCAACTTGAACGGCACGATTCTGGAACAAGCTTCATTAATTGGGGCGAACCTATCGGAAGCCTTTCTCATCGAAGCCGATCTCAGCGATGCCATTTTAGTTGAGACTAACTTTAGTAATTCGTTTTTGACCAGTGCCAATCTCACGCGATCGCGCCTATGTCGCGCCAATCTATCCAATGCCTTTTTGACTGGGGCTTGCTTAAATGGAGCCGATCTGCGGGGTGCAAATCTCACGGAAGCCGATCTGACGCGGGCAAATTTAACGGGAGCAAATCTGGCTGGAGCCGATCTCAGTCGGGCGAATCTGACTAATGCCAAGCTAAATTGGGCGAATCTTGCGAATGCCAAATTAATCGGGGCGGACTTGACAGGAACCTATCTGTCAACCCTAAGGAGCATTGAGGGAACCGACTTTACTGATGCACGTAACGCACCGAATTCTGTCGATCTGGTTAATCTTGTTAATATAGAAGAGTTAAAACCAGAAGAATAGAATTTTTATCGGCAAAGGTTCTATACCTAAGGATAAAATTCGTTAACGCAAATTAAAAGCTTATGCGCTTGTTTCGTTCATTCCCCAGACTAACTCTCGCTCTAGCCATCGCCTGCGCAGGAGCAATCTCTCTCCCAACTAATGATCGCGCTGATCGCGCCTATGCCCAATCCCCAAAGGATGCGACGGAATGGATCAAGCAAGGAAAGCTCCTTTGGCAAAGAAATGACATATCAGGAGCTGCCGCCGCCTATCAACAAGCAGCCAACCTCGAACCCAAAAACTCTAAAATTCTGACGAGTTTGGGCTTTTTATTAACCCAACAAAATAACTACTCGGCGGCGATCGCAGCTTTGGAAAAAGCGACAAAACTGGACGCAACCAATGCTAAAGCCTTTAATGCACTCGGTTTTGTCTATGTCCGCATCAAGGATTATCCCAATGCTTTGACCGCCTATCGTCGCGCCATCAATTTAGATCGGCAAAATATTGATGCCTATAACAGTGTGGGTTTTCTGCTGACCGAGCAAAAAAACTACCCTGAAGCGATCAAGATTTATCGCCAAGCGATCGCCGCCGTTCCCAATGAAACCAAGAGCTACCTGAACTTAGGCTATGTTTTGCAGCTTAAGGGCGATCGCAAGGGTGCTTTTGATATTTACAACCAAGCGGATAAAATTGCCCCTTTCAATGCCGATGTTTTAGTGGCGATCGGGGGATTGTTCGCCGACCAAAATCAAACGGAAGAAGCGATCGCAAAATACAAACGCGCCTTAGAAATCAATCCTCGCCATTTCTCGGCAAATCTCGCTATTTCTAGAGTATTCCAGAGTCAAGGTAATTACGTTGACGCGATCACGGCGCTGCGGACTGCTGCCGCCGCCAAGAATATTACTTCTAGCAATGCCATCGAATTACAAAAGGCGATCGCTGCTCTCTATATTCAGCAGGGTTCGCTATCGGGGGCGATCGTTGCCTATCGTCAAATTCTCGACATCGATACGGAAGATGCGCCGACTTACTTAGCCCTAGGTCAGTTACTAGCATCACAACAACGAACGAGTGAGGCGCGGCAGATGCTCGAAAATGCGGAGCGTTTCTTTAATCGACAGGGGAATATCGAGGGCTTAGCCCAAGCGCGTAAAGCCCTATCGGAACTCAAGTAATTTTGATAATGGTCGGCGTGCTGCCGACCATTATAAGAAACGATTTTGGAGAAAGGGTTTGCTACGCAAACCCTTTCTCCAAAATCAATTAGGTATAGTCGCTGGCTCTAGTCCCGTTGCCTTGCCAGCTTTACGCAGGCGATCGCTTTCGGGTTCAAACCATGCGTAGACAAAGTGACTGAAGCAACTAATTTTTGGCTCGATGGCAAGAATAGCTTGCATTTGCTTTTCAAAGCTGGGATGCCCGTCAAAACCTTGCCCCCAAGTGCCCGCTAAGACTGGACAGACGAGGGTTTCAGGAGGACTTTGGCGCACGACTTCGGCAACTTGCTCGGCAACGCATTTACCATCGCTACAAAGCGCGTAGGTCATCGGATGACGTTCCATATAGGCAGGAAAACGATCCCAAGGCTGCATCCTTGCCTCATATTTACCATCCTCCACCCGATTGCCATTGGGAAAAAAGACCGTACCGATCGGAATATTATTTTGCTTGAGCGGAGCCGAAATTGTAGAGACAAAATTAATTACTCCCTGATAGGCATGGTTCGTAGCGATATTCCACAGTAAACCTTCAGCGATCGCGGCTGTTTCCGCAGGATTTTTGATATTAGTGGGCTTGACCTTGAGGGATTCCGTCAGCTTCTTCTCGGTCTGCACGACATCATCCGCTGTCAAATCCCCTTTTTTGAGATAGATTGCCATCAATTCCCGCACGTTGCGATTATCGATGCTATTGAGCAAAGCCGATCGCGAAGCTGCCCCATGAATCCATAATTGCTTGACGTTATCGATTAAATTCCCCGTGGTATTGGTGGGATAGCGCACATAGTCAAATACCATGCCATCGGGCTGCCGCAGCATCAGCGCCTTAACCGCCGCAGTCAGATCGGCTTTAGCGATCGGGTTATAGGGATCGATAAACAGGTGATCGGCTTCATAGGCATCTTCATAAAAAGCTCGACCATTACTCACCAGCTTGCGATCAAAATTAGTATTGGCAATACTGTTATCCCCATCGCCATTAATTGCCACAACCCCCGATCGCCCCTTAATTTCGCTATAGCCATAGCCAAAGTTCATCGTAAATGACCAACCATAGACCTTAATGCCTCGCTCCTTGCCGATCGCGATCGCTTTTTTCCAGAGATCGTAATCCGCAGGCACTTCACCCGCATTTACCGCCTCTTCCATCACCGATCGCCAAGGGGTCGGATTGTCGGCGACGGGTAGCAAGACCCGTCCATCATAAAAAACTTCGACGAATACTTGGTTATAACCGCGATTCGCCATTCTATCAAATACATCCTCTAACACCCCTGCTTTCGCATCATTAGGATAGAGTCGGATCCAAGTCGCTTGGGTTTGCGGTGCGGTGCGATCGCGACAGGCTTGGAGGTCGGCTTTATGTTTTTGAATAATTCCTTGATATTGGGCTTGATATTGGGCTTGAGCATTCGGATTATTGGTGTTAGCAATTAAAGCCGATTTTCGTAATTCATGTTTTCGCAAAACTTCCGCCCTACTCACATCACAAGTCGGTTTACCCCATAAAATTTGTTCAGGTAAAGCCCCTGCCATCGCTTTGCCCCCAAAACTATTACTTAAACCCAGACTCGCCAAAACAGCGATCGATAGAAAATTAAACCGATCTAGTTTTAGGCTTTTGCGGACTATTTGACATTTCATAAACTTCAGAAAAAATATAAAAAGATGCTGGTGTTGCAAAGTGTTGTGATTCCCACATTTTTATAGACGGACTAGACTTAACAATGTGGCACACTGACAAGTGTATTTCATGACTCGCTTAACCATGCTTCATAACCCCACCAGATTTAAGCCCAGTCCCATTGAAGATGATTCTGATAATGATGATGAATTGGAGTTTTATGACTTTAACGAGCCAGAACCAGGAAGTCCGCCAGGAACGTTAATCATTGATGCGGATGCTAGCATTCCCAATATTTTCTTGATTGATTACAATGCGGCGGAAGCTTTGGGGGTTCAGCTTGCCACACCCGAAGATTGTATTCCCTATCTCGATAGTCATTCAGTGTCATGGGTTGATGTCCAAGGTTTAGGCTCCGAAGATGTATTACAGCGTCTAGGTAAAGTATTTAGTCTCCACGATCTCGTACTGGAAGATATCGTCAATATTCCCCAACGTCCCAAAGTAGAAAGTTTTGACGATCAAGAACTAATCATTTTGCACATGGTCACTAGTCGCGAAGATGGTAGGGGCTTTTACGACGAGCAAGTCAGCTTAATTTTAGGTAAAAACTACGTCCTAACGGTGCAGGAGGAGCCCGAAAATGACGTATTTGAACCAATCCGCCAACGCATTCATCGTAATCGCGGCGTAATCCGATCGCAAAGGTCAGACTATCTCACCTATGCCCTAATCGATGCGATCGTCGATGGCTTCTTTCCCGTACTTGAGGACTATGGCGAAAGACTTGAAGATTTGCAAGATGAAGTGGTGGAGAAACCCACTCGCCAAACCCTCGATAAAATCCATAAAATCAAGCGCGAACTCTTACTGCTCAGACGGGCGATCTGGCCGCAGCGCGATGCCATTAATGCGTTGATTCGGGAAGAAAGCCCCTTAATCGATCGCGAAGTACGAGTTTTTCTGCGCGACTGCTATGACCACACAGTACAGGTCATCGATATGGTCGAAACCTACCGCGAATTAGCCGCCAACCTCATGGATATTTACCTATCCTCCCTGAGTAATAGCACCAACGAGGTTATGCGTTTTTTAACCGTAATTTCTACGGTATTTATCCCTTTAACATTTGTGGCGGGGGTATATGGCATGAATTTCGATACTGAAATTGGCAATATGCCTGAATTAAAACTGCCCTATGGCTATGCTCTATGCTGGCTGGGAATGTTGGGCATGTCGGGAGGGCTGTTGTTTTACTTTTGGAAAAAAGGATGGTTATTTAGCCCCAAATAATCGTCAAAATATGCTGAAGTACCTCAGCACAATTAAAATCCTGAGCTAAAACCTGCGGCGCAAGCTGCGCGTGCGTCACAGGTTTTATATCGGGATTCTTGAATTAGGACAAATCAAACCCCAAGAATTGACTGGCGGCGCTTCGCGCCGCCAGTCAATTCTTGGGGTTTATGTCCTAGTACAATTGGCGACAGCTATATTATTCACATTTTGCCAATTTAATTTTAATAATTACTCTAAAAAATCCTGTGTTATTGCCTCAACCTCAAAAACGGAGATTGCAAAGGGTGACCTTGCAACCCCATCAAGTCTCGTCAGATTTACAAATCGATAGCCAGATCTCGCTCACATCCGAACAAAGACATTATTTAAGTAATGTCCTCCGCTTAGAAGTTAACGCCGAATTTATTGCTCTGGATCGCCTCGGTGGATGGTGGTTAGCCCAATTAGGCAAAGATTTTAGCAAAGCCGATATTATTGCAAAACTAGAAAATAATTCGGAATTAGCGATTCCCATCAGTCTGGGGGTCGCCATGCCCAAGGGTAGTAATCTGGAATCAATCATTCGCCAAACGACGGAATTAGGCGTGCAACAAATTAGTCCATTATTTAGCGATCGCACTATTATCAAATCAGGGACTGAGATCGGCAACCAAAAGCGCGATCGCTGGCAGCGCATCGCCGAGGAAGCCGCCGAGCTATCCCTACGGAGCCATATACCTGAAATTAAGCCCCCACTAGCATTCTTGACATGGCTCGAATATTGCGCGACATTACCACCAACTCATGGCAAGTATATTTGTGTAACTACTGCCAATGGGCCGCACTTGCTTACTAGTTTACAAAATACTAATAGTATCGAGCAGGTGATCGTCGCCACTGGCTGTGAAGGTGGCTGGACAACTAGGGAAGAAGAAATGGCGATCGCCGCAGGATTTAGCCCCGTATCATTAGGCGATCGGGTATTGTCCGCCGTCACAGCCCCAGTGGTAGCATTATCCATAGTTGGCGCATTTTTCGATACCCAAACCCATCACAGATAAACGCCATGAACGCCATGAACGCAAATTCCCCAGAGACTCTGCAAATGCCGCTACGTATGGTACAGCAGACCATTAGCCTACGTACTAATGGCAAAAAATTACACAATATCACCCGTCAAGTGGAAGCAGTTTTAGCCCATTCAGGGATAAGGATGGGATTATGCAATGTCTTCTTGCGCCATACATCGGCAAGTCTGATCGTTCAAGAAAACGCTGATCCTGATGTACTAGCGGATTTAGAAACTTTTTTTAGCAAGTTAATCCCTGAAGATGAAAGTCAATATCGTCATATTTCTGAGGGAGTTGATGATATGCCATCCCATATTCGTAGCACCCTTACCAAAACCTCTGAGACAATCCCGATCGCTAATGCTAAACTTGCCCTCGGTACTTGGCAGGGAATCTTTGTTTGGGAACATCGCAATTTGGGACATACTCGCGAAGTGCTGGTACATATTACAGGATGCTAGATGAAGCCCATAAAAAAGCCTCCAGCTAATCGATATCGTCCAACCGCTAAAACTAGCAAGTGGCTGAGGGGATTTCAGTGGTTTTTACCAGGACTATTGGTTAAACGGTGGCTACTAGTTAGCATCCTCGGAATCTTATTAATCGTGCTGGGAATTGCCATTTCCGCCAGATTAACCCCAATATTATTTCTGTCGCGCCTAATCGGTAATACCCTTGACACCTTGGTCGCGATCCTGCCCCGACATATGAGTGGTCCCCTCGCCCTAGTCCTTGGGCTCGGGCTATTGTGGCTAGGGCAAAAACGCGCTCTCGGCTCGATCACCCAAGTTTTGATGCCCAACCAAGACAAAGAGCTTTTAGAGTTACTAGTCTCCCACCGCAAACTTCATCGAGGGCCCAAAATCGTTACCGTGGGGGGTGGTACGGGTTTATCAAATTTGTTGCGCGGGCTGAAACAATATAGCGCCAACATTACCGCGATCGTCACCGTTGCCGATGATGGGGGCTCCTCAGGGAGATTGCGCAGGGAATATGGAGTCTTGCCACCTGGAGATATTCGCAACTGTCTCGCCGCCCTTGCCGATGAAGAAAAGTTAGTTACCGAATTATTCCAATATCGCTTTCAAACAGGAGAAGGGCTCACAGGGCATAGCTTTGGCAATTTATTTCTGACGGCAATGAGTGAGGTTACGGGCGATCTCGAAAAGGCGATCGCCGCTAGTTCGCAGGTTTTAGCGGTGCGCGGTCGTGTCCTGCCCGCCACCCTCGATCACATGGTTCTTTGGGCGGAGTTTGAAGATGGACGCTATGTCGAGGGAGAATCCCATATCCCCGAAGCCAAGGGCAAAATCAAACATATTGGCTGTAAGCCAGATAATCCCAAGGGTTTGCCCCAAGCGATCGAAGATATTCGGGAAGCCGATCTGATCGTAATTGGTCCTGGAAGTTTATATACAAGCATCATTCCGAATCTACTGGTTCCAGAGATTCTCCAAGCATTAATCGATCGCAATGTGCCATCGATCTACCTTTGTAATATCATGAGTCAGGTGGGCGAAACCGACGGCTATGCTGTATCTGATTATGTGCGAGTTTTAGACGAATTAGCTGGGGTACGACTGTTTGATGTGGTTTTAGCTCAAAGACATCCCCCCTCTGAGCGATCGCTACAACACTATGCTTCCTGTGGTTCCCACTTTACGGAGCTAGATCGCGATAATCTTGCAAGTATGCGTTGTCCTGTCTTACTTGCGAATATCATGCGAGAAAAGAACAACGGTACCGTATGCCATGACTCAGACAAACTTGCAGGGGTATTAATGCGTTGGTATAACCGTCAGTAGCAATTTGCAGATTAATAGCCACTAATGCCAAAATTAAATAGTGGCATCTCATCTTAAAAACATCAGATAAAATCATCAGTGTTACAACAGTTTCATATACAAGTTAACAGTGATATTTATGCTCTTGCTAAACTGCAAGAGTGGTTTCAGTTGTTACAAAATTTACTGCCAAAACCAACTTGGATGCAATGCAATCTCGTCTTGGTTGAAGTATTTACCAATGTAGTTTCATACGCCCATGAGGGGCTGTCTGAGGAAACCCCCATTGATATCGAACTTACCCTTGACGAAACCGAAAAATTTTTAGAAATGCGAATTTGGGATTACGGGGAACCCTTTGATCTTCAGGCTGAAATTGAACGCGCTGCTAAGCAAGCCGAAAAGAACAAGGACTTTGAAAGCGTTGATGATATTCCTACGGGAGGAAGAGGCTTAATCATCGCGAAAACTGTCGCTGACAATCTTCGCTATGAAACGACCAACGATGGTCGCAATTGTTTTGTAATGCTCAAGCATTTCTAAATTTAATTTCTAAATTTCAATAACGTTGATTCGGGTTAAGCTGCCAAATTTTAAAATCCCAAAAGTAAAAGCCTTGCTAAGCAAGGCTTTTACTTTTGGCCCACATTCCGCTCTTATTTTACTGAAAAAATATTTAGAAAACAAATCCTTATACAGTAAGTGTTTTGGGCTTTTATTAGAAAGATATCGTTATCTTAATATTGTTAATAATGGCATACTAATAGAAATTATTATCATTAATTTTCTAGAAAATCGCTGAAACCCTCATTGTCTCGTTGTAAATATTTTTAGGCTTCCATTACGAGCGGAATGTGGGTTTTGGGATTTGAGAAAGGGTTTGCTAATACCAAAGCTCAAAATGGCGTAGCCATTTTGAGCTTTGAAAACCCTTACTGGATTTGTTTTTTAATTCACAAAAGTGTTGTCACACTTTCGTGAATTGGTATAACGTATAGAATTTCTCATAGAATTTCTCAAAACTAACGCTTTAACCACAAAACAAAGGCGAATAGCCCTACAGGTAAAGTAATCAATCCTAAGGACAACAAATTCATCACCTCTACATCTAAGCCGCTCAGTAATGACCAATCGGGTAAGGCATACTTAATTACCACAGAGATCATTGTCGAGTAGAACAACAACTGAATAACAAATAACGTCTGTGCCATAGCTTGTGAAAAATTCTGTAGAGGCATAATCAGAGGCATAATCTAAGCGAGAATCGAAAATAAACTAGCTAACTTAGTTTTTTTGTGGGGGCTTCTTGCTCCCTTCTTTATCTTGAATTTCGCTTGGCACGGGGAATTGCTCGATCGGTTGACCTGCTAGAGCCCTTTCCATAAATTTGCGCCAAATTGGAGTTACGTATACACCACCAGTGACACCATTTGCCATAGGCGTGTAATCATCATTACCGATCCAAATTGCTACAGCCAACTGCGGTACATAACCAACAAACCATGCATCGCGGAAATCTGAAGTAGTACCCGTTTTACCTGCAATGGGTCTGCCGTCGCTCATTTGCGCCTCAGTTGCCGTGCCATTGGTGACTACTCCGCGTAACGCATCGGTCAGATAGGAAACGGCGATCGGATCGAGGATTAATTCAGGCTTGGGAGTATTATCTAAAACTAGGTTGCCATTGCGATCGGTCACACGGGCTATCAATGTGGTTTTCGACTTGTAGCCACCACTGGCAAAGACGGCATAGGCTCCTGCAACCTCTAGAGGCGTGACATCAGCCGCACCAAGGGGCAAGGAGACAACTGGTTTGAGAGGGCTGGTAATACCTAATTTTCGACAAATAGCAATCACATTTTCAGCACCAACCTCGATTCCCAACTTCAGAGCGGGAATATTCCGAGAAACGGCGATCGCCTGACGAATCGTAATAGGTCCAGAGAACTTATTATCGTAGTTGCGGGGGATATAGGGTTCGTCACCATCGGGAATAGTCATGGGACTATCATCAATCACCGAGTCGGGAGTGTAGTTACCCGTAGCAAAGGCCGCGTAGTACACAAAAGGCTTGAAGGAAGAACCTAGCTGTCTTCTAGCGAGCACGGCTCGGTTAAATTGATTTTTGTCGAAGTCCCCAACCCCACCCACAAGAGCTTTGACAAAGCCCGTGCGCGGATCGACTGCCACTAGTGCCAATTGATCGGCATAGGCTCCGCGATCGACTAAATCTTTATGTCCCTCCGCCGCAACCTCTTCGGCGATGCGTTGAAGTTTTAGGTCAATCGTCGTCTGGACGCGCAGTCCACCTTGCAAGACCACGTCTTTACCGAATTTCTCTTCTAATTCCGCCGTTACCGCCTGTGAAACATAGGGAACACGACTGGCTTCATAGGAAATTCCTTGCTTACGGATGACAATTTTTTGTGCTTTTGCCGCTTTAACTTCCGCAGGAGTTGACCATCCCAATTCTAAAAGCCGATCTAATACTAATCCTTGGCGTTTCTTGGCTTCAGCAAAATTATCAACGGGATTAAATACTGAGGGGGCTTGGATCGTACCTGCGAGCATCGCAGCTTCCCCAAGGGTCAAGTCCGCCGCTGATTTGCCAAAATAATTTTGCGATGCGGTTTCTGCGCCATTCGTATTTTTTCCCCAAAATACTTGGTTGAGGTACATTTCAAGGATTTGTTCCTTAGTAAACACCTGTTCGACCCGCATTGCTAAAACAGCTTCAGCGACTTTTCGGTTCAGACTGCGTTCGTTCGATAGAAATAAATTTTTAACTAATTGCTGGGTTAGAGTGGATCCACCTTCCACGGTTCCACCTGCATTAAAGTTAGCTAAGATCGCGCGACCAATGCCGCTGGGATCGACACCCTTGTGGGTATAGAAATAGGCATCTTCCATTGCTAAAACCGATCGCTTTAGGTGTGGAGATATGCGATCAAGGGTAACAACTTCGCGGTTAACATCGCCATGTAGCCTAGCAATTAATCCACCATTAATATCGTAAATATAGGTGGTTTCGACGGGTACGTAACCTTTCAGAACTCTGACATCGGGCAGATCGCGGAAACTGAGAGCCAATCCCACTAGTCCACCAGCCACCGCCGCACCACCAATCATGATGATGCCTAGTAAAGTGCCACCAACTGCTTTGAGAGTGCCTTTTAAAATACTGCCCGTAAGAGACTGAGAACGCTCTACACTATTTGATGCCACAGCAATCTACCCTTCGATCAATTCATAGGTAATCTTACTTCATTAATAAGTATTTCGGGCAGTAGCATTAAAAAACTACCTCGTATTTTTTTAATGCTACTTTTGCAGTCATGCTTTCAGACTCTTTAGCGCCGCTGAGCCAGCTTATCGTATACCAATTGCAGATCGACATGGTGGTGGGCGATCGCCACAAGGGTGTGATAAAACAAATCGGCAACTTCCGAAGCGATCGCATCAGGATCGTCATCTTTACAAGCCATAACTACTTCGGCAGACTCTTCGCCAATTTTTTTTAAAATCTTGTTATCGCCACCCGCAAATAATTTGCAGGTATAAGAACTTTCTTGCGGATGCTCGCGGCGATCGACAATCACCGCAAATAATTCTGAGAGGGGATCGTTCATAAAACCCAAATACCTATACAAAATAATTGTGAGATGTCAAGCATCCCCCAACCTTAATAATAAAGGCACGCATAGCGTGCCTTTATTATTATTTTTTATGTTCCACAAAGCAGAACATTAGCAAAGTGAGCCCCAACAATTACTTGATGGAAACCTTACCACCAGCTTCTTCGATTTGCTTCTTAGCAGCTTCAGCATCAGCCTTAGGCAGACCTTCTTTAACGGTCTTAGGTGCAGATTCAACAAGATCCTTAGCATCCTTAAGCCCTAAGCCAGTGATTTCGCGAACGATCTTCAGAACGGCGATCTTCTTGTCAGCGGGAACTTCGTCAAGTACCAAGTCGAAGGAGGTCTTTTCTTCAACTTCTTCAACCGCAGCGCCACCACCAGCAGCAGCAACAACTACGCCACCAACAGGAGCAGCAGCCGAAACGCCGAAGGTTTCTTCGATCGCTTTAACCAATTCAGCAGCTTCAAGAAGGGTCAAAGTCTTTAGTTCTTCAATGATGCTATCGATTTTTGCAGACATAGTTTTTCTCTTTAGTTAATTAGATTGGGTTTTAGGTTTGGTTGCTTTTAGCTTTTGGCTTTTAGCTGTTAGCTGTTAGCTTTTGGCTTTTAGCCTTTAGCTTTTGGAGAGGTTGAGCTAATAGCTAAGCGCTAATAGCCAAGTGACTCCTTAAGCAGCTTCTTTTTCGGAAACAGCTTTGATGGCTCTGCCCAGAGATTGAGGAACCTCTTTGATGCCGATCGCGATCTTGGCAGTAACTGCGTTGATTGCCCCAGCAATTTGCGAGATAAGCACTTCCTTAGAAGGTAGATCGGCGATCGCTTGCAAATCCTTTGCAGTTAGCGCACGACCTTCTAATACACCGCCCCGAAGTTCGGTCTTCTTAGATTCCTTTTGGAAAGCTTGATAAGCCTTAACAGCACCACCAATGTCTTCTTTGACAAATAAACAAGCTGAAGGACCAACAAGAAAGCCTTCTAAGGACTTCCATTGAGGAGTTTCAGAAATAGCCTGTTTGAGCAAAGTATTTTTGGTAGTTCTGCACACCGTACCCGTGGGACGGAGTGAGCGGCGGAGTTTGGTAATTTCAGCTACTGTCAAAGTTGAATAATCGATCACCATAACCATCTGAGTTCCTTCAAACTCTTTGGTCATTTCTCCGACTAAAACTTTTTTTTGGTCTAGGGTCTTACCCATATGGTTCTCACCTCCTTATATTTGGAGTCACTTTAATGGTGTGATGAGCCGTTAAAGTGACTATGTGGATCTTTTAAGCCATTTAAAAAGCCTCGTCTTTTCACAGACCGAGGCTCAAAAAAGCATTCTTTGAAGAATCTTTTTAAAACACCTCGGCAGGAAATTAAGCCATTAGCACCTGCTGTCTATGGATATATTCAGTTAAAGAAATTTCTTTCTAGGCTTATGAACAAATTAAGAGTTGGCTTTAATTACTCTAAGAGATTTTTTCTACAAGGATTCTATGCGGATAGAAATCTCTTAGACAATGACTTTAAAAGGCTTTAGGCTTCTGCCAATTTGAGATCGCGTAGAGCAGCGACATCGACTTCGATCGCTGGCCCCATAGTTGCAGATACATAAAGCGATCTCCAGTATCTACCCTTTGCGCCAGAAGGACGATTGCGATCAATCGTTTCTTGCAAAGCTTTGAGATTAGTTAGCAAGTCTTCGGCGGGAAAAGCTGCCTTGCCAAACAGGATATGGACGATACCTGTACGATCGGCACGGAATTCTAGCTTACCAGCTTTGAACTCATTAATTGCACCACCGAGATCAGTAGTTACCGTACCACCTTTAGGTGAAGGCATCAATCCTCTTGGACCAAGCAATTTACCAAGCTTAGCCACTTGAGGCATCATATCAGGTGTAGCAATCAGCAGGTCAAAATCCATGCGTCCCTTGCTGATTTCATCAATTAGTTCCTCAGAACCAGCGATATCCGCACCTGCGGCAGTAGCCTCAGCGACCTTTTCACCGCGAGCGATAACTGCTACTCGAATTGTCTGTCCAGTTCCCTTAGGTAGGGTTACCGTCGTCCGCAATTGTTGGTCGGCGTACTTCGGATCGATACCCAATCTTACATGAGCTTCGACGGACTCAGGAAACTTAGCAGTTGCAGTGACCTTAACTAGTTCTAGAGCGTCGATAGGTGCGTAAGCCCGATCTTCGACTTTACTTTGCGCTTCTCTTAAGCGCTTTGATACTTTCTTTGCCATGGTTGATCCTTAGGGGTGCGATCGGAAAATTTAATTTCCTCCCCCGACTAAAATTTTTATTTTTGAATGGATGGGCGAGAAGACTGGTAAAACTTAAATAATTAAGCGTTTAAACAATTAAGCGTTAATGGTAACGCCCATGTTCTTAGCAGTGCCTTCAATAATCTTCATTGCCGCATCGATATCATTTGCATTGATATCAGGCATCTTGGTTTCAGCGATCTGACGCAATTGATCTCTAGTAATGGAACCAACTTTCTTACGGTTAGGCTCAGCAGAACCAGAGGAAATGCCAGCGGCTTTTTGAATGAGAACAGATGCTGGAGGAGTCTTCAGAACGAAGGTAAAGCTTCGGTCTTCATATACAGATATTTCTACAGGAATGACCATGCCTGCTTGATCGGCAGTACGGGCGTTATATTCCTTACAAAACATCATGATGTTGACACCATGCTGACCTAAAGCAGGACCAACTGGTGGAGTTGGGCTAGCCTTACCAGCATTAAGTGCTAACTTGATAATTGCTGTAACTTTCTTAGCCATTGATTTTAGCCGTTAAAAAATCTACAAACCTGCGTTTGAGTGAGTTAGTTTTGCTTTTGTACCTGATTGAACTCTAGTTCTACAGGGGTGTCTCTACCAAAGATTGAGAGAAGGGCTTTGAGTTTACTCCGCTCTGGGCTAACTTCCACCACTTCGCCTTCAAAGTCTTTGAAAGGTCCGTTAAGCACTTTAATCTTGTCGCCTTGAGCCATGTTGATTTTGAGAACTGGCTCTTGCTCGACGGTGACACGGAAGATTCTTTCGACTTCTTTCTCGGTCAATGGCCGAGGCTTAACATGTCCGCGACCGCGACCGTAGTGTCTTTTTTGTTCTGTGCCGACGAAGTTAATGACATGGGGGGTGCTTTTGACAGCAAGCCATGCATCATCATCAACTTCTAACTGCCCAATCTCATTTCTGACAGTTTTAATCTGAATCAGAACATACCCAGGAAAAATCTTTTCCTCAGAGGTCAATCGACTACCATCTTTTCTAAGTTTGACGGTCGGCGTTTGCGGAATTTCAATCTGCTTAATCCGATCCTCTACATCAAGGGTTTTGATGCGTTGTTCTAGGCTTGACTTGACCTTTTTTTCACAGCCCGAAGCAATCTGAACGGCGTACCATTGAAACAGTACGTCTCCATTGTCGAAGCTAGATGGGGGGTCGATGTCCTCGGTAAACATTATTGAAACACCTTCAATGCGATCGCCTTAAACAAGGCATCAACCAGATAAACAAAGGTTGCTACTGCAACGATCATCAAAAGAACGGATGCAGATTCACTAATTAACTGCTGGCGAGTCGGCCAAACAATCTTACCGAATTCGGCTTTAGATTCTGCAAAAAGATTAAATATGCCAGAAGAGCCAGATGGTACATCTGATTCATTCTTGGATACTTCTCTTGGTTGCTCTTTCAGTTCGTTTTTCGTCATAGCGGCAACTCTTGCGATTCCTTTGCAATCTTTGTAAATGCGATAGGTTTAAGTACTATCTTGAAAAAACTTGAGTAATTTAAAACTTGTGAAATTGGTGAAGCGCGCCCTGAGGGACTCGAACCCCCGACATCAGGTTTTGGAGACCTGCGTTCTACCAACTGAACTAAGGACGCACGTAATGTAAACAGGATTTTGACGCGCAACTAGCTATATCTAATGTATCGATTGCTATATCAAAATAGTGTTCGATAACTAGTATAACCATAGATGGTTCTATAGTGGGCGATCAAATCTTTGTTTAAGACGAGTTGCTTTACCAACAAGGTCGCGTAAGTAGTAGAGTTTAGCACGACGCACTTTACCACGACGAATCACTTTGATGCTTTCAATTTGAGGAGAATGCAGCAAGAAGGCTCGCTCGACTCCTACTCCTTGAAATACACGACGAACAGTAATGACAGAGTTAATGCCAGAACCACGCCTTGCAATGATCACGCCTTCGTATGGCTGAGTACGTTCTTTGCCGCCCTCTTTGATCCTAACTCCAACCTTGACAGTATCTCCCACATAAATTTTGGGGAGATCCGTTTTGATATATTCCGCTTCAATTGAGCGTATGATTTCAACAGCGTTCATGAGGAATGCCAAAAAAGTCGCGATCATCTATGTTAGAGCATGATCGATCCTATGTCTATATGTTTTGCAAGTTATTTTTGTTTTACTGTGATTGAGTTTGCCTATAGCTGCTTATTCCTTCCTTATAAACAGCTTTAATCGACAAAGTGATGCGTCATTCCAACGAAAATTTCACAATATTTTTAACTAACCCAAGGATTTACAATTGTAACTCCCGATCCTGAAAAGTCTTTTTCATTACGAGTAACGAGGGATTAGGTCTTTTTTGCGTTGAGATGCAGGGAGCTTAGTAATCCCTTTAGTAATTTCACCAATCGTGATCACACTTAGATAAAGCGAATTAGAGTCTTGAGCATCAAGCCAATCCATCACTCTTTGATTAGGTTGCTTGGAAACTAGTTCAGAAACTAAGCAGGTGTCGAGTAGGTAATTCATAAGATAAATCGATCAGGCGATAGACTGCGATCGCGGCTAAGATCTAACTCCCCATTAGCAGCAACTTCAGCAAGTGGTGATTGACGAAAGAAATCAGATAATTTAGCTTCACTGCTGTAATTAGAGGGCTGCTTGGCAAACTGCCAAACCTGCATAAATTTTATGACGTATGCTTCAGGTGCTTGCTCAATTTCGCGAATCAACTGCTCTTTGATGGTCATAATCTGCCCTCTTTTCCTTTTAATTCTAGTTTAGCTTTTCAAAGTTATGATTCTCCCAAGTAATACCAATTCACGAAAGTGTGACAACACTTTTGTGAATTAAACACCAAACCCAGTAAAGTTTTGAAATTTCTAAAATGGCGTTGCCATTTTGGAAATTGGTATTAATTGCTTATTTTTTATTGCGAAGACTGGAGCTAGGAGGAAGGTTACTATTTTTTTGTTCGTTTTGGCGGAGCGCAATAATTTCTGAGGCTGTGCCTTGTAAAGTCCGATCGCGATAGGGGATCGCGGCACGAGTTGTGAGAAATGCGGCTTCGGTGTCGGAGATAGGTGGTAGTGCTGTGGGGGCAAAGGCGGCGATCGTGCTGGGGGATTTGCGTCCGATGGGGGCGATCGCGCCAATTTGTAATCCTGCGGCAAGCATGGCAGCACGAACGGCGGCGGATGAAGAGTAGGTGACGAGATAGCCGTCGGGTTTGAGGCAGTTGGCTAAAAGTTGGATAAATTCGACTGTCCAAAGTTGGGGACAATGGGGCGGTGAGAAGGGATCGAGAAAAATGGCATCAGCCCATTTTGTAGGCACTTGACCGATGGTTTGACGGGCATCACCGATGAGGAGTTGTAAGGTGACATCTTTGGTTTCGACCGATCTCCGTTCGACAGCAATCTTGAGAATTTGCGCGATCGCTGGTTGCCAGATATTTACTAAGCCTGCG
This sequence comes from Pseudanabaena sp. UWO310, assembly GCF_006861605.1. NCBI lineage: Bacteria > Bacillati > Cyanobacteriota > Cyanophyceae > Pseudanabaenales > Pseudanabaenaceae > Pseudanabaena > Pseudanabaena sp. UWO310. Next base: position 160,840 of record NZ_SELU01000001.1, read on the forward strand.
GCGATCGCCTGTTGGGGAACTTCGAGATTATTTTCGAGGGCGATGATATGTAGATGGGCAGAGGGTTTTGGTAAGGCGGAGACACTGGCGATCGCGGCTGCCGAGTTATAACCTAAGCCATAGCAAACATCGAGAATGTTGAGTTGCGTTTGAGATTTGGCTTTTTCGGCAATTTTGGCAGGAATGACAAACTTAGCTTCGGCTTCGTTCTTTGCGCCGTGGGAACTATGAAAGGTTTCTTGAAAGGTTTCTGACCAGAAGGTAACAGACCCATCTTCTGTGGGGAAAAGTGAGAGTTTATCCATAGTCTAAAAGCATACCCAATAGGCGATCGCCTTTCTAATCTCTGGTCAAGTAAGGGGCGATAGTAAGTAAAGATAGCCAAATCACCACTTGCGATCTCAAAGATTTCCCTAGAATTTGATAAATTTACATAAAGTCATATAACACCAACGAATCAGGGGTAGCCAATTCCTGTGCAAAGAGAAAGAAATCTGTTGGCTGCAATTAGTTCACGCGCATTGAAATGTTCGTTGATATTAGCTCCCTTCGAGTTTATGAAAGCTGATTTAAGAATTTTTCTATACTTGGACTCAACTATGTTGTACATATAATCGAGATGGAACACAGGGATTTTATAGCCATTCGGGAGTTCACCAGCCTCAAATAATTTATTCACCGCCAAATATTTTGCACGCCCTGATTCTATTAGTATTGCCGAGACAGGAGAATTTTCAACTCGATAAATATAACGGAAAGTAGTCAAGGGAAAACCCTGCCAACCTCTAAGGAGAATAAGTTCTTTATATAACTCAACAATAATGTCATCATCAGGAAAGGGATCGTCCCACACCCCAAAAGTCTCAAAAAAACTAGCAGGCTCTATCCAAAAAGATTTGGACATCATTTGTTGAATAGTCCATGATGCAAGTAAACCTTCTTCCCCCAAGCGGTTTTCAGATTTGCTTGATATACCTCCCCCTCGAAGAATTTCTGAGTCAAAAGTGAGCCAATCAAATGTACTTAGGCACTTACCGCTATCAAGTATTTTTTCCTCTATCCGTTTGCCGAGAAATTTCTCAATCACATGCTTAATCATTTATCTCTATCCTCTAAAAAATAGATAACTATAGATATTCCAAGGAAGTGTTTTAAGATTTTTGTCCTGTACTTAGGATGATTTTATTTACAGTAATACCATGCTCTAGCTAGCACTTTACCGTCTGCTGCTGTTAAATCACATTCTCTGAGAACGTTTAATGGTTCATATAAAGAACCAAAACTTGGATAAGTGTAAGTAGTTGGAATTGTTGAATCGCCTTCTTTTGTTCCTGCTCTGCCCGTGTAAGGGTTAATATTGCCGATAGTTGACCAATTATCATTTCTTGTCTGATTAGGAGCAGTCCGAATATATGGAGACACATAAGTACCATTTTGTCTGTAATAACTACCAACAGACACTTCTCTGGAATTAACAAAATTTATTGTCTTTTGCCCAGCCCAAGCAGTATCAAAACAAAATGTAGATAAAACTAAACTTGCAAATGCTGCGGCAGTAATATTCATGTGGGTTGCACTAAAAACATTATTAATTTTGATTTTACTTATCATAATTACATATTTGACGGTTTATATCGTCATTAGGAAACAATCAATTTTTGTATATAACCCAAGTTGCTACCTATCAAAAACCACCTCCAAACGGGTTGACAACAGCCTAGCTAAGTCCTAAATATTGCCATTGTCATATAAATATCTAGTTTTTTTTGCTTTAAATTATGTTTTGAGCGAATAGGTAGCAACTGGGGTTATATAGTATTTCTAAAATCTCATAAACCAAACATCTGTTTAACATCATTTAAAGCGATCATCATTGATCGTTTATGGCATACAGCTTGGATAGGCGATCTCTAAATTTAATAAACCTCATCATGAGAGCCAATATTTAACAATAAAATCGCATCCAGCTCGGATTCAGCTTTTTGCACAAACTCAAACAAAATGCGATGGTTATAGTCTACAGAACAAGCCCAAATATCTGAGAGATCTCCAACCAGTTTATGAGTTCTCAAACTTGGATGATAAGGATCTTCCGCTAGTTGCCGCAACGTCTTTTCAATTAAAGGGCGTAGTTGTGGACTTTTGCGAATTAGACGTTTAAAAGCTCGCTGAGATTTAGCAGTCCAATCAATATTTCTCAACTATCCAACTCCGCCAAAAAATCATCAACAGAACCAGATTTGAATTTACCTTCTCGATACTCCTGCTGAACCTCTCGAACTTCTCTAATAACTTGCTGACGTTGACGCAACTTCAAACGATTATTCAACACGTCAATTAAAGCAGCTTGATCGTCTAAAGACAAAGCATCTATGGCAGTGAGAGCATCTTGAAATAGGGACGTTTTTAAGGCTTGACTCATAGGATTATTTATGAAAATTTACTCTGTAACCTCAGTTGTCATTATACTTCAGAAAAAAGCGATCGCCTTTACTGCACTTATTCAAATAGTAATTAGCTAAAATCTCATAAACCGAGCATTTGTTTAACATTATTTAAAGCGATCGTCTTTAACTCAAATCCAATAAATCCACCTGTAACAACAACTATATAACCTCTATAATAGGTAGATAGTCTTAGACTGAAAACCTATGCTAAAAGAACTTTTTGGTGGTAAAACACCTGAACAGGTTTTGCTATATCTCGAAAATTATGAAGAAGGCTACGGCAAAGCGATCGCCGATACCTTTGAGATATCCTTGAGTTCAGTACAAAAACAACTGCAAAAATTTGAAGACTCAGGATTATTAGTTAGTCGCTTAGTCGGCAAAACTCGCCTCTATACATGGAACCCGCGATCGCCCTTTGTAGCGACCGTTAGAAATCTACTAGCCCAACGCCTCAAAGTCACCCCACCCGAAGAAATCAAAGCTTACTACCGCCAACGCCGTCGCCCTCGCAAAGCTGATAAACCCCTTGGAAATACACGAAACCTCATCCCTAGCTAAAATTGCTGCGATCGTCTCAGATACGCTTACCAAAGCCAATATCATCGCCGTGCTAACAGGTGGTGGTGTCGTTACAGTGTACTCAGAAAACGAATATCAATCCGACGATCTCGATTTTATTTCTCCCGCTAGTTCTCAAAAGCTAGAAGAGGTAATGTGTCAGATAGGATTTAGCAAAGAAGGTAGATATTTCATCCATCCAAATACAAACTATTATGTTGAGTTCCCTCCATCACCCCTGATGATTGGGGAACAGTACATTGATTACAAAGAATGCACCGTGCAGAAAATTGGTGAATTAGAATTACACATTCTCACCCCGACTTTATGCGTCATGGATCGCCTTGCAGGTTTCTATCACTGGAACGATCGTCAAAGTCTCGATCAAGCAGTCATGGTTGCAAAACGTCATCCGATAGATTTTAAAAGAGTGAAGTTATGGTCAACGAAAGAAAATCAACAGAAAAAATATCAAGACTTTTTAGATAGGCTGCAAGATTAGCGATCGCCCTTACTGCACTTATTCAAATAGCGATTTAGCTAAAATCTAATAAACCAAGCATTTGTTTGACATCATTTAAAGCGATCGCGGTTTTACTTTTGGCAAATAGCGATCGCCTTGTGGTGATTTGAGTAAGCGATCGCATCTTACGTTTTATAAAATATTTTATAGAATCTCCCAAAAATCAACATTTAATATGTCATCAATATCGCGACTAAATTTCCAGTTATTTGGGAAATCAACATTTTTATACCCTTGATTTTTTCTTACCGTACGCAAAGCAAGAGCAAAAGCTTCTTCAAATAATTCATCACTATTTACATAGTTTCTAAGGCTAGGCGACTGACTCAAAATACCGATTATTTCAAATCGAGTACGATCAATAGTGATTTCCCATCCCGCATAGTCATACTCGCTTTCAACATAGCAACGTTTGAGTAAATGTTCCAGAAGTGTCGATAGCCTTCTTCTTAACTCACGCCGATCTCTACCTGCTAAGCCTTCCAACTCCTCTACCAGATTTTCAATATCGAGGTTTTCTAAACTACCACTCTTTAATTGCGCGATCACTGTTTCTAGCCACAGATTTAGATCTTGGTCGTAAAGTGATATTTTTTTTGCAATTGTTTGAGTCATTAGAGATTCTCCTGCGATCGCTCATCTCAAATTATTCTAATCTAGATGTTAACTGTAGAAGATCGCCTTGACTGCAATTATTCACATGGCGATTTAGTTTCAACCTCATAAACCAAGCATTTGTTTAACATCATTTAATGCGATCGCTATTTTACTATCATGCAAAAAATGTAGAGAGAGGCTTGCATTTGCAAGCCTCTCTCTACTTGTAATCAATTAGAACAGGTCTAGATCGGTTACAGCACCTTTACTACTAGTTGCCACTAGTTTGGCATATTTCGCCAAAACGCCCTTGGTGTAGCGAGGGGCAGGCGCTTTCCAATTAGCACGACGGACAGCAAGTTCCTCTTCGCTTACGTTGAGTTGGATCAAGCGCTGATGGGCATCAATTGTGATCGAGTCACCTTCATTTACTAAGGCGATCGTACCACCCACAAAAGCCTCAGGAGCGACATGACCAACTACCATGCCATAGGTTCCGCCCGAAAAACGTCCATCGGTAATCAAGCCGACAGAATCACCCAAACCAGCCCCAATAATGGCACTAGTGGGCGCTAGCATTTCGCGCATTCCCGGACCACCCTTAGGACCTTCATAGCGAATCACCAAAATATCGCCTGCATTGATCTTGTTGTCGAGGATCGCCGCAAGAGAGGCTTCTTCTGATTCAAAGACGCGAGCGGGACCAGTAATGATTGGATTTTTAACGCCAGAGATTTTGGCAACTGCTCCTTCTTCCGCCAGATTGCCTCTCAGAATTGCAAGGTGTCCCTGTTTGTACATAGGACGATCCCAAGGACGAATGACATCTTGATCGGAACGGGGTTCCACAGGAATGTCTTTGAGAACTTCTTCAACGGTTTGACCCGTAATCGTGATGCAGTCGCCATGTAGTAGCCCTTGAGCTAAAAGCATCTTCATAACTTGAGGAATCCCACCTGCCTTATGGAGATCGGTCGCAACATAACGTCCCGATGGTTTGAGGTCACAGAGAACGGGAACGCGCTCGCGAATACGCTCAAAATCATCAAGATTCCATTCCACACCTGCGGAATGAGCGATCGCCAAAAAGTGTAAAACCGCATTCGTCGATCCACCGACAGCCATAACTACGGAAATCGCATTTTCGATCGATTTGCGAGTGATGATGTCACGGGGGCAAAGGTTATTGCGAATCGCATTGACTAAAACCGTGCCCGCCAGTTCAGTGTTAGCCGCTTTCTCAGGTGCAACCGCCGACATGGTGGAGGAATACATCAAACTCATCCCCATAGCTTCAAAAGCCGAAGACATCGTATTAGCCGTATACATGCCACCGCAGGAACCCGCTCCAGGGCAGGCATTACGTTCGACCGAGTTAAGCCTTACTTCGTCAATTCTGCCCGCACTATATTGACCGACAGCTTCAAAGGAGCTGACTACCGTTAAATCTTCCCCATCCAAATGTCCAGGCTCGATCGTGCCCCCATAGACAAATAAGGCGGGAATGTTCATTCTTGCCATAGCGATCATCGCCCCTGGCATATTTTTATCACAGCCACCGATCGCTAAAACGCCATCCATGCTCTGACCTGTACAAGCGGTTTCGATCGAGTCAGCAATGACATCACGGGATACGAGGGAATACTTCATGCCTTCAGTGCCCATGGAGATGCCATCGCTGATCGTGATCGTGCCGAACACTTGAGGCATCCCGTTAGCGGCGCGAATCCCTGCTTCAGCACGAATGGCAAGGGGAGCAATGCCCATGTTACATGGTGTAATGGTACTGTGGGCGCTGGCTACACCGACAATAGGTTTAGTAAAATCCGAATCTTGAAAACCAACAGCGCGTAACATAGCGCGGTTTGGCGATCGCTGAACGCCTTCGGTAATTGCACGACTTCGGCGATTATCGGTGCTATCGGACATAGTTCAAATCTCTGTTATTAGCTTAATCAACTAAAACATTTTAGAATTTTTGGACACGCGAACCATAACTTTGGACTATTGCTCCCAAACCAATGCAACTTCACCCGCTCTTATCTAATCCCATGACTCAGTCTTTGAAACGTTATGCAGTCATCAGTACAATTACCTTAACCCTCGGACTTAGTTTGTATGGCTGTGGCGAAAGTCGAGTTGCTCAATGTAACAAAGTTGTTACTATCGCCAATAAAACCAAAAATCTTGCCGCTCCTAAAGATATGTCAGGGTTGGGGGCTTTAGCCGACAATATCGAACAAATTCGCACAGAAGTACAAAGCGTGAACGTACAAGACTCGAAGCTGAAGGAGCTACAAGGGCAGTTATTAGCAATGTATGGCGATGTTTCCCAGTCCCTAAAAACGCAGGTTAAAGCAACTGAAGCCAAGGACAAGAATGCCTTAGAAAAAGCTAAGGGAGATTTAAGCGCTGCCGTCAGTAAGGAAAGCGATATTGTCGATCGCTTGAATGCTCTATGCACCAAATAAAGCTATCCAGCCCAAAAAGCTGTAGCGCACGCTGCGCGTGCGCTACAGCTTTTTGGGCTTTAATTTCTAATAATTTCTAAGATGTTGAAACCAAGTTTGCAATAATTCCTGACATTCCCGTTCGCGGATTCCTGCGATCGCCTCAAGTCGATGAAAAGAGACAGGACTATCGGGCAAATTTGCTACAGTACGGATTGATCCTGTCTTGGGATCATCCGCACCATAGATTAAAGTGCTAATCCTTGCTTGCAAAATCGCTCCCGCACACATCGGACAGGGTTCTAGAGTCACGTAGAGACTACAGCCCGTGAGATGCCAGTCTTGCAAAACCCTTGTCGCCTCACGGATCGCCACTATCTCAGCATGGGCGGTAGGATCGCGATCGCGTTCTTTGCGATTAACCCCAGTGGCGATCTCCTCACCCCATTTATTAACAATGACAGCCCCCACAGGAATTTCCCCCAAGCTTCCCGCCTCCTGAGCTAAGGCGATCGCCCGATCCATCCAAAATTGATGCATTATTAAATTTTTCATCGCGGGTTCCAGCAGCAAAATTGGAGAATGATTCCCATACATTCGATAATTTTGGGATTTAATGTTACATTTACCGCCATTTTTTTGCAAAATGGTATTAGTCCTGAATTGAGTCTTCTATGCCCCTAGAACCGATCGCTTTAACTACTCCACTTTTCTATGTCAACGATCGCCCCCATATTGGTAGCGCGTACCCCACGATTGCCGCCGATGCTTTGGCGCGGTTCTATCGACTCAAAGGACATCCTGTCATGTTTGTGACTGGCACGGACGAGCATGGACAAAAAATTCAACGCACCGCCGAAAAAAATCATTTATCGCCCCAAGAACATTGCGATCGCACCGTAGCCGAGTTTTATAGCCTTTGGGAAAAATTTAATATTCGCTTCGATCGCTTTACGCGCACAACAGCTCCGAAACATCAAGCGATCGTTAACGAATTTTTTCAACGGGTTTACAATGCAGGAGATATTTACTTAAACCAACAAAAGGGCTGGTACTGTGTCGCCTGTGAAGAATTTAAAGAAGAGCGCGAACTTCCCCCTAGCCATCACTGCCCCATTCATACCAACGTCGTATGCGAATGGCGCGACGAGCCCAACTATTTCTTTCGCCTATCCAAATATCAAGCAGCTCTCGACAAATTCCACGAAGACAACCCCAACTTTATCCAACCCGAAAGCAGGCGCAATGAGGTCTTGGGCTTCATGAAACAGGGACTCGAAGATTTCTCGATCTCCCGCATTAATCTCGATTGGGGCTTTCCGATCCCCACCGATCCCACCCATACAATTTACGTATGGTTTGATGCATTACTTGGATATATCACCGCACTACTCGATCCCGACGACGAACCAACCCTAGAAAATGCCCTTAAGAAGTGGTATCCCTTCAACCTGCATATTATCGGCAAGGACATTTTAAGATTCCATGCAATTTATTGGCCAGCCATGCTCATGTCTGCGGGCTTAGCCCTGCCAAAGCGCGTATTTGGTCATGGTTTGCTGACAAAAGACGGTTTAAAAATGGGTAAAACTTTAGGTAACACCATCGATCCCTACGACCTAGTCGATCGCTTTGGAGCCGATCCCATTCGTTATTACTTTCTCAAGGAAATCGAGTTTGGACGCGATGGCGACTTTAACGAAGAAAGATTCGTCGCCATTGTCAATGCCGATCTCGCCAATAGCCTCGGCAATTTGCTCAATCGCAGCCTAGGAATGGTAAATAAATATTGTCAGCAAACAATTCCTGTCAGCGATCCCCGCGATCGCACTGAGGTATCAGAGTTAACCACCCCCATCATCGAACAAGCCACAAACCTAGGCGATCGGGTTGCGCTTGACTATCAAAATCTCAACTTTCGAGCAGCTAGCGAGAAGATCTTAGAATTAATCTGGAACTGCAACAAACTAATTGATGAAACTACGCCTTGGAAGCTATTCAAAGCAGGAAAACAGCCAGAGGTAAACGAAACCTTATATACCTTGCTTGAAGCAGTTCGGATTGCTGTGTATTTAATATCACCAATCACCCCCAGACTCAGCATGGCAGCATATCAGCAATTGGGCTTAAGTTTTGATGAAACATCTCCACCTGATTGGAGTCACACAAATTGGGGAATACTTCAAGCAAGTAAATCCCCAACCACACCAACGCCAATCTTTCAACGTATTGAAATTATGTAAACGACAATACACTTTAAGTTGGAATTAGTGTAATTTATTAACTTTCCCCCTTATCAAAATCTATGCCTCTGAGTATATTTACTTATGGTGTATAGTTAAAGATAAGTTATAACTACAAACCCCTTGTTTTTATATTCTTATTTATAAAAACTTGTATTAATACCAGTCTCAATATTTTAAATCTATTTCAAAACCATCTGGAATTTACTTTAAAATCCTCCAAAAATTTTAATTCTCAAACAGTCTTGGGATAAAGCAAATTTCTCTATTATAAAAGTTACTTTTAACGTCCGACGCTGGCTCTATATTGGGCTACGTGTGAGTTTATTAAAAAGTTTTAAGAGGTTCTTCTAAATCAGGTAAACACTTAGGACGGTTTTAAGTATCAATGCTAATACCAAAGCTTCATCCCTCAGCACTGGATAACAAACGTTCTATAGGCAAAAACATGTTACCTTTTGAGCAAGATACTGGCTTCAAGCCAGACCAGATTTTAGAAAATCGAGGGCGCGTCGCCATCTTTATCGATGGCTCCAACCTTTTTTACGCAGCTTTACAATTGGGGATCGAGATCGACTATACCAAATTGCTACTGTGTCTCACCGATGGTTCGCGCCTCCTCAGAGCCTTCTTCTATACAGGGGTCGATCGCACCAATGAAAAGCAACAGGGTTTTTTACTATGGATGCGGCGCAACGGCTATCGAGTTATCTCTAAAGAACTCGTTCAACTGCCTGACGGCTCCAAAAAGGCAAACCTTGATGTCGAAATTGCGGTAGACATGATGGCTCTAATCGGTTCCTATGACACAGCCGTATTAGTCAGCGGCGATGGGGATCTCGCCTACGCAGTAGATGCTGCCAGCTATCGGGGTGTCCGCGTTGAAGTTGTGAGTTTGCGATCGATGACCAGCGACCACTTAATTAATGTCGCCGATCGCTATGTTGACCTTGAAGCCATCAAGGAAGACATCATGAAGATCTCGCGATCTCAAGCACCTAGCAGTCCTCCATCGATCGCTAACTACACATACCGTCCAATCTCTGGAGTTGCATCCATAGATATCGACCGCGACATCTAAATTAGTATTGAGATTAGTATTGAATTAGTATTGATTAATATTGCTTTAATATTGGTTTAATAAAACTAATCCTAGAAAATATTGACAGAAGTTGCCATTGTCAATATATTATAGAGTTCGCTGTAAAATATTACGTCTTCGTAATTTGCTTCTGCCAATTGTAGCTAACCCACTGCATAGAACGCACGCTCTCGCGAAGATAGTGTTGTACAGCTCCCCAACCCTACAAGTCCTGTAATAAAGGCTCTTTAGGGCAAATATAACCTTAAAAACTGACAACAAATTGGGAGACTTATAGTGGCTCGCATTGCAGGAGTTGACCTTCCTCGTGACAAGCGCATCGAAATAGGACTAACGTATATATACGGAATCGGTCTAACTAGCGCCAAAAAAATCTTAGCAGCTACCAAAATAAACCCTGATACAAGGGTAAAAGAGCTTACTGATCCTGAAGTAACAACTTTGCGCCAAGAGGTAGAATCCAACTTTCAAGTAGAAGGCGATCTGCGTCGTCTCGAAGGTTTAAGTATCAAACGCCTAGTAGACATCGGTTGCTACCGAGGTCGGAGACACCGTATGGGGCTTCCTGTGCGCGGACAACGTACTCGCACCAATGCTCGTACCCGTCGTGGTGGTCGTCGTACTGTCGCAGGTAAGAAGAAGGCTCCAGGTAAGAAGTAAGTAAGGATTAACACGAAACAATGGCTCGTCAAACAACCCGTAGAACTGGCGCACGCAAGAATAAGCGCAACGTCCCTAATGGAGTCGCTTATATCCAGTCTACTTTTAACAACACTATCGTCACGATCGCTGACACCGTAGGAGATGTCATCTCTTGGTCTTCGGCTGGTGCTAGCGGCTTTAAGGGGGCAAAGAAAGGTACTCCCTTCGCAGCGCAAACCGCTGCTGAATCTGCTGCCAGAAGAGCAATGGAGCAAGGAATGCGTCAAGTTGAAGTAATGGTTACAGGTCCTGGATCAGGACGCGAAACCGCAGTAAGAGCTTTGCAAGCTGCTGGTTTAGAGATTACCCTCATTCGTGACATTACCCCCATTCCTCACAATGGCTGCCGTCCTCCAAAACGCAGACGTGTGTAACCAATTACGAATTAGAAATTACGAATTAGAAACTAAGCTCATAATTCGTAACTCGTAATTCGTAATTTTCCCATTCTCTAATTTCCCCCTTTGATTTTCGTTTACTCTTGCAGACTAAGTCGGTACAAATATGGCACAGTTTCAGGTTGAGTGCGTTGCATCCCACACAGAAAAAGACAATAGCCAGTACAGCCAATTCGTACTGGAACCACTAGATCGGGGGCAAGGCATTACCATTGGAAATGCGCTCAGACGGGTATTGCTCTCCAATCTTGAGGGTGCGGCTGTCACTGCTGTTCGCATTGCTGGTGTCAACCATGAATTTGCGACGATTCCAGGCGTGCGGGAAGACGTTTTGGACTTGATGCTCAACCTGAAGGAACTCGTGTTGAAGTCTTATAGCTCAGCACCGCAGATCATTCGTTTGGTAGAGCGCGGGCCCAAGCTAGTCACAGCTACCAGTTTTCATTCCTTGCCCTCGGATATCGAGATTGTCAATCCTAACCAATACATCGCCACCCTTAGTGAAGGCGCAACCTTGGAAATGGAACTGACCATCGAGCGTGGTAAAGGCTATCGTTCGGTAGACCGTTCTAAGGAAGATCACAGTTCACCCATTGATACGCTCAAGATTGATGCTGTGTTTATGCCTGTACGTAAGGTCAAGTATGAAATTAAGGATGCTCGGATCGGTGATGCGATCAATAAAGAGAGCCTTCTGATTGATATTTGGACAAACGGCAGCATCACGCCTCAAGAAGCGCTCAGTCAAGCGGCTAGCGTGCTAGTGAATCTATTCTCGCCTTTGCAAGAAATCACCCTTGCGCCAACCCTGCCCCAAGAACGTGACGAGCAAGACGAGACTAAGCAAATTCATATCGAAGAATTACAACTGTCAGTTAGAGCTTACAACTGCCTCAAGCGGGCACAGATTAATACTGTTGCTGATTTGTTGGAATATACCCAAGACGATTTACTGGAAATCAAAAACTTTGGTCAAAAGTCGGCTGAGGAAGTTATGGATGCCCTCAAACAGCATCTTGGCTTAACTTTAACTGAATCCAAAGCTTCTAAAGTTCTGTAGGTTTCATATCCATCTAGTACATACCTATGCGTCACCGTTGTAAAACCCCCCAGCTTAACAAAGCTGCCGATCAGCGTAAAGCTCTCCTAAGGGCTTTAACGACTGAATTAATCCTCAGAGGCGAAATCAAAACGACCAGAGCTAAGGCTGATGCCGTTCGTAGCAATGTCGATCATATGATCACCCTTGCTAAAGATGGTTCCTTGCACGCTCGTCGTCAAGCGATCTCCTATCTCTACGACATCTCCGTCAAAGATGGCGAACCCGTAAGCGATCGCCCAATGACCAAAACGAAGCAAGCACAGCTACCTGAAGATGAACGTGTCACTAGCTTAGTGGACTTGCTCTTTAGTCAAGCCAAAGATCGCTATGCAGAACGCAATGGTGGTTATACCCGCATTGTTCGCACTGTTAGCCGTCGCGGTGACAATGCGGAAATGGCAATCTTGCAACTCGTATAAACCTAAAGATGCCTGAAGATGCCTAAAGATGTTATTTGCTGATTCTGTGTCTTCCCATCGTGTTGCTTTAGTTATCCAATATCTAGGTACACAGTTTTATGGGTGGCAACGACAGCCAAACCATCCCAGTGTGCAACAAACGATTGAAGAAGCGATCGCCAAGATCTGCGGTAAAGCAACCGTTTTGCATAGTGCAGGTAGGACTGATACTGGCGTTCATGCTGCGGCTCAAGTAGCTCATTTTGATACGTCAAGTGCAATCCCTGCCCATCGATGGGCTAAGGTACTGAATAGCTACTTGCCCGACGGCATATTAATCTGTGGCTCGGCAGAAGTAGCCCACGACTGGCACGCAAGATTTTCGGCTACATGGCGACGTTATCGTTACACGATTTACACCGCCTCCATTCCGAATCTTTTTGTAAAACAGTTTAGTTGGCACTATTACCACGATCGCCTTGATGAGCGGTTAATCCACCAAGCCCTACAGCCCATGTTAGGCGAACAGGATATGGCAGCTTTTCAAAGAGCAGGATCGAGTCGTCCCCATAGTCGGCTAGAGCTTCAAGAAGCAATATGTTGGCGGGATGGTGATTTTGTCCATGTGGAAGTTCAAGCAAGTGGCTTCTTGTACGGCATGATTCGTTTGTTAGTAGGGCAGTTAGTCGATGTGGGGCGTGCGAGCCTGAGCATCGAAGCCTTTACGAACATATGGCAAGAAAAGCGCCGTATCGAAGTTAAGTATGCCGCTCCCCCACAAGGTCTATGCTTATTGGCGATCGGCTATGCCGATAATCCATTTGCCGAGTTCGCATCGCGCAAGCAAACGTTGGTTTTAACTGATAACCATGTACTCGCATTGGTTTGAAGTCTAAAAAGACGCTTTCCCCATAAAAGTTTTAATAGAAAAATCTCGCTTGTAGAGAAACTAATGACTACAACTACACTTACTCCTAATAAAAGCTACTTACCTAGCGATCCCGATCGCAAATGGTACATTATCGATGCTGAAGGTCAGCGTCTCGGACGGCTTGCTAGCGCGATCGCGGTAATCCTACGTGGCAAAAATAAGCCCATCTATACGCCTCACCTAGATACTGGTGATTTCGTCGTTGTGATCAACGCCGAAAAAATCGCAGTAACTGGTAAAAAATCGACGCAAAAGCTATACAGAAGACATTCTGGTCGTCCAGGCGGGATGAAGGAAGAAACCTTTGACAAGGTAATCGCTCGCGTTCCTGAGCGGGTTCTCGAACATGCCATCAAAGGCATGTTGCCCAAGAACACCCTTGGTCGTCAGCTTTTCACCAAGCTCAAGGTTTACAAGGGTGCTAGCCATCCCCATGAGGCTCAACAGCCCGAAACTTTGGTTATCAACACCATTCCATCGCTGAAGTAGGAGAAATAACAGATGTCAGATACTGAACGTTCTAATCGTGCTGTTTACTGGGGCACTGGTCGTCGTAAAACAGCGATCGCCCGCGTACGCCTCGTCCCAGGTGAAGGCAAAATCGTCATCAATGGTAAACCAGGCGATCTGTATTTGCAGTTCAACCCTAGCTATATCTCTGGCGTAAAGGCTCCTTTGGAAACCTTAGGCTTAGAAAATGAGTACGATGTATTGGTCAATGCTCATGGTGGTGGCGTTACAGGTCAAGCCGATGCCATTCGCTTGGGTGTTGCCCGGGCTCTGTGTGAACTCGCCCCAGAAAATCGTAAGCCCCTCAAGGTTGAAGGCTATATGACTCGCGATCCTCGTTGTAAGGAACGCAAGAAATACGGACTTAAGAAAGCTCGTAAAGCGCCTCAATACTCGAAACGGTAATCGTTTACCTAACAAAAAAAGCCTCGCAATGCGAGGCTTTTTGATTTTTATATTGATTTTTATAGTTTTTCGATACCGCGATTTAAAACTTCATAATAAAGGGGCAAATATCCTGATTTAATCCCCCCTTCTTCTTTGGCTTTGTCTAGATTGCCCCGTAGGGTATGGCTATTGTGAACGCTGTAAATTTCGTAGCGATCGCCTATAAACACATAATCCGCAACATCGGTGAACTCTTCGCCTTTAACCAACTGCCAGCGATCGTCTATATAGATAAAATGATAGTCGGCTAGATCGGGGCTTGAGGATGGGCGCTCGACAGCCGCAGAGATTTCAGCGGTGTAATGGGGATTGGTATTGCTAGGCGGAACAACTTTACTAACGACATTGCGATAGAAACAGCTTTCGTTGTAGCAAAATCTGAGCTTTGCCATTTTAGTTTTGATATTTTCAAAGCGATCGATAATTTGACTGCGAGAAGGTTCGGTTGCTGCCGAGACATTGGGGGCAAAACTATTCGTAAAGGTGATCCCCAGACAAATCAGGCAGACAAAAAATATACTGGCAAGCGATCGCCATTGTTTGCTGGTCATAAAAATTAGAATTATAAAAAGTAATTAATCTCCCTTTAATTCTATCCCTTGAGCATTGGTCGGTAACTGCCCCAAAGCAAACAGGGGGGGCGGCACTTGATGCCGCCACTCATGTTTGCTTTGGGACCTACGATTTAATAAAGTACCAAATATAAAACCAGAATCGGTGGCGCGGCTCCGCCGCGCCACCGATTCTGGTAAATCTGGATTGGTATCTTATTTTCTCGCAAGTCCCTCAGCATATCTCCAACAAAAACTGAGATCAGTTCAGATTTTGGAAAGCGGCAAAGGGTAGCACGGCAGCGATCGCCCTAGGCATTGCCCCCGTTACAGTTTTGACTGCCATATCCCATAGCTTCGCAGGTTCGAGATCTGCGCCGATCATCCGCCAGATGCGCATCAACTCTTCCGTATGTAAGCGATTATCTTCAGTGAGCGCAAGCAAAATACGGCGACGGATATATTCTCCATCCTTAGAAGTTAAGAACTTAAAGCCCATGCTTGCGGTGGGAATGATATCAAACTCACCGTCGGATTTGGCGATCGCAAGTAAGTTCTCTAATCGCGACCATTGAAACTTATCATCTTTAAAGAGAATTTCTAGCAGACGTTGCCGTAAGCTATCAGACTCATCGGTGAGCAAGCGTCTAGCAACGTAGGGATAGGCAACCTGCACGATCCGAAATTCAGGATTGAGGCTGAGGGCGACCCCTTCCTGCGTGATCACCGAGCGAATAATTAGCGCAAACTTGGCAGGCAAGCAGAAGGGATAATCGTACATTACCTTGGAGAAGCGATCGGTAACGACCTTAAAGTTAAAGTCCTTTACCTTTTCCGACATAATATCGCCGAGTACGGATTCAAGAGCATTGACAATTGGCTTCATTTCAATGTCAGGCTGTAAGAAACCAAGTCGGACATAATCTTGCCCTAGCTCGTCATAGTCCTTATTGAGCAAATGTACGACGGAATCGACTAACTGTTCCTTCGTTTCTAGATCCAACTGATCCATCATGCCAAAGTCGATATAGGCCATCTTGCCATCATAGGTAGCAAAGAGGTTGCCAGGATGCGGATCGGCGTGAAAAAATCCAAATTCTAGAAGTTGGCGCAAACCCGACATCACACCTATGCGAACGAGGTTATCAGTATCTAGTCCTGCTGATTTAATCTGTTCGATTTCATTGAGCTTGATGCCATCGATCCATTCCAAGGTCAAAACTTTATGGGTGCTGTACTGACGATAAATGGAAGGAACTTTCACATCGGGATCGTTTTTAAAATAACCTGCAAAGCGTTCAGCATTAGTTGCTTCGTGGGCATAGTCAATTTCTTCAAATAATTTCAAACCGAACTCATCCACGATCGCTTCGAGGCTATTACCCAGATTAAGGGGGAGCAGAGGTCCTAACCAAGAGGCAATACCCCGCATTATATAAAGATCGAGGGTCAGCATGGGAATCAGATCGGGGCGCTGTACCTTCACGGCAACTTCTTCGCCAGAGTACAAAGTCGCCTTATAAACCTGACCTAAACTAGCCGCTGCCACGGGGTCTTCGGAAATATTGCGGTACACCTTATGTACTGGCTTGCCTAACTCATATTCCACGATCGCGAAGGCTCGCTCGTTAGAAAAGGGTGGCAACTGATCCTGCAATTTGGTAAGTTCTTCAAGGAAATCAACACGCACGAGATCGGGACGGGTTGATAAAGCCTGACCAACTTTGATATAGGTGGGACCGAGGGCAGTAATAATGCGTCGTAGCTGCTCGGCGAGTCTCGGTTGGCTCACAGTATTACCAGTCAAGACATCCCAGCCAAAAGCTAGCCCAAAACTGATAGCAAAATAAATGATTTTAAAAATCCGACCAAGTGCTAACCAAGGACGACGACCGTAATAGGCGGCATTGGCTTTGGCATCGTAGCAATTTAGCTGTTCGAGAGGATGCTGACTCACGCTGATAATTACCGTTTTTATATCCGACTAATCTATCAGTATACAAAACTACATAATATACTTGTAATAAATTTTTAAACACCTATGACTAATTCTCTCAAGCGAACCCCTCTTTACGATCTCCATGTTGCCGCTGGTGCAAGATTGGTGGAATTTGGTGGTTGGGAGATGCCCGTCCAATATAAGGGAATTGTCGCCGAGCATAAGGCTGTGCGATCGCAGGTGGGGATGTTCGATGTGTCCCACATGGGCAAATTGGCGATCTCAGGTAAAGGAGTTCTCGAAACCTTGAATAACCTCGTACCATCCAATTTAGGAAGGGTGAAGGTGGGGCAGGCTTTATATACGGTTTTGCTCAACGATCAGGCGGGAATTATTGACGATGTGATTTTTTATCGCCATGAACCCGATGGCGATCGCGAAAATTGGTCTGTGATTGTCAATGCTTCTACCACCGACAAAGACAAGGCATGGTTACAAGAGCATTTAGGCGATCGCTTAGTCGATAATTCTGCTTCCCAAACCCTGATTGCCGTACAGGGCAAAACTGCGATCGCGACTTTACAGGATCTGATCGCTTCAGATTTGATGAAGTTACCGAGGCTGCGCTTTGGACATACCCACACTGAAGTCCTCGGCGTTCCCAGTTTTGTAGCGCGGACGGGCTATACGGGCGAAGATGGCTGCGAAATCATGACCGATATCGAGACGGGTAAGGCACTTTGGCAAAAACTGCTCGATCTCGGCGTTGCGCCCTGTGGTTTAGGTTGCCGCGACACCTTGCGCCTAGAAGCGGGAATGCATCTTTACGGTCAAGATATGAACGATACAATCACTCCCCTTGAGGCTGATCTAATGTGGATCGTCCATCTCAAGGAAAAGGGAGACTTTATTGGCAGAGCCGTTTTAGAAGATCAGAAACTGAATGGAGTACCTCGCAAGTTAGTTGGTTTAGAATTGGAAGGTCGCAATATTGCCCGTCATGATTATCCAATTCGTTATGAAGGCGAAACCGTTGGCATTGTCACCAGTGGCACGATGTCACCAACCCTAGGTAAAGCGATCGCCTTTGGCTATGTCCCATCCCATCTCGCAAAAAACGGTCAAATTCTCCAAGTTCAAATTCGCGACAAAGAGTTTCCCGCCAAAGTAACTAAGCGCAATTTTCTCTAGGGCTTGAATCCAAGTAGCTCAGATCTCTTGTTTTTCTCTTGTTTTTGCTACTCCCTTCCCACCAAAGAAATAGACATCAAAAACCAAGAATTATTGTTGCGGCGCTTCGCGCCGCAACAATAATTCCTCACTGGGAAGGGAGTAGCTTGCATAGAATTAGAATCGCCGTCAGATTATCATGTCCATTGACATTATTTCCTAACTCCATCAGGTTATCTAAACCTGTTTTTAGATCGATTTCTTCATGGAGAATTGGCAATAAATGCGATCGCCAGTTCTCCTCGATCACATCGTGATCGCACAAACCATCGGAACATAGGAGAAATAGGGTTGATTCTGTTAAAGAGAAAAACTGAATTGATGGTTCTAGACCATCGCTGGGATTTGGTCCTAGGGCTTGCGTCAATTGATGGACATCAGGGCGAGCTAGCGCCTCCTCCAGATCCATCCCCAGATCGAGTAATTGATTGAGAACTTCAT
Organism: Pseudanabaena sp. UWO310; assembly: GCF_006861605.1. NCBI lineage: Bacteria > Bacillati > Cyanobacteriota > Cyanophyceae > Pseudanabaenales > Pseudanabaenaceae > Pseudanabaena > Pseudanabaena sp. UWO310. The sequence continues at coordinate 179,412 of NZ_SELU01000001.1, forward strand.
GGTCGCGGGTTAGCTGTTCGAGCTGAGCTGAGTCGGAAACGACATCCCCAAGCGCATCTAATTCTGAGAGTTTTTCCGAACCATCAAATTCCACATTGAATACTTTTGGGCTATCGGTCACTTTATAAATACGGCTATCACCAACATGGGCAATTACCACTTCTAGATCGTGAATGGCAAGCATAACCAACGTAGTTCCCATTCTGCCAAGAGAAAGTCGTAGTTCCTCTTCGTTCTTAACAAAAATTGCTTGATTTGCCTTACGAACGATCTCCTTCAGCTTATTTTCTCCAGGTAAGGTATCCATCCAAAAAGGTTGAAACTGTTCGGAGATCGAATTAATCGCGATCGCACTTGCCTCCTCACCGCCATCATGCCCACCCATTCCGTCACACAATACAAATAACCCATGCTGGCTGCGATCGCTCTTTTGGCTTTTACCATGGGCGCTACGGGATTGGAAAATCGCAACAAAGTCATCTTCATTGCGATCGCGTTGCATCCCCGTGTCGGTCTTGCCACCATAAATAATATCCTGCAAGCAGATTGGCAAAGCTTGCCCCGATGCATCTATGACAGGAGCAGTCCTTGCCGAAGTGATAATAGTCGATAAATCCGCACTAATATCTCTGGGTTCTTCCACCTTTAAAGCTAAATCAGACTCTAAACCTATCGATGATTCATCTGTCCCTGCGGCAGTTTCGTTCGCGATTTGCCCCGTAATTTGACCTATGGTTTGAGAAGAAGTCAATTTTTTTACTTGGATTTCTATATCCCCTAACATACTTTCTAAATTTAGAGGCTTGGTGGGGTTAGAAGAAGGCTTAATTGCCTCATCTCCAAGGATATTTAAAGCAATATCTGGCGCAATTTTAGCCGAGACCTTAGTACCACAAGATTGACAAAATTGGTAGCTATCGGGGTTTTCAACCTTACAACTAGGACAGATAATCATCATTATTCCTGTTCTGTGGATAATATAGAGGTTTGCAAATGAGTATGCACTCATTTGCAAACAAAAAATCAATCTCAGTATGGGTTTTGAGTTTTTATTTTACCTACAGCAAAATAAAAACTGCTATAAATCTACATAGTTATCTATGTTACTTATCCATGTTAAATAGCTAGTCATAAGTAAACTTAAAACCTAGAAGAGCGTACCGCCCGCTAAGCGGGCGGTACGCTCTCTGATTTTATTTTTTAATTAGGGTTATCTACTTAGTTATCTATGTTACCCCCTTCTCCGTAAATAAAATGAATGCACCATCATTTGCAAAACACCATAGTTCATAATGGGAGAGAAGAATTAAGGTATTCAAACCGATGACTGATTCTACTAGACTCAATCCCGCCGAAGAAATCGTTCTTGGGCGAGACTTTATGACGCTTTCTCAGCATGTTCTGTCGCAGTTTGGAACGTTTTCGGCTGAAGCATACGATCTAAGCGCATTGATGGGACGGATTGGTTTAGCAGGGAAAACCATTGCTCGCCACCTGAGCCGTGCTGGTTTAGCCGAGAACGTCCTCGGTGTCACAGGTGAGATCAACGTACAGGGCGAAGCAGTCAAAAATATGGATCGCTATGCCAATCGAGTTTTTTTACGCGCTTTTGAACAAAGTGGTTTAGTCTGTCGCCTTGCTTCTGAGGAAATGGAAGAACCCTACTATATTCCTGAGAATTGCCCCATCGGTCGATATACTTTGCTCTACGATCCCATCGATGGCTCTAGCAATATCGATGTTAATTTAGCGATCGGCTCCATTTTCTCTATTCGCCAACAGGAGGGAAACGATGAATCGGGAGAGGCTCTAGATTTACTCCAATCAGGACGCAAGCAGATTGGAGCGGGATATATTCTCTACGGAACGAGCACGATGCTTGTATATTCCCTCGGGAAAGGGGTTCACGCATTTACTCTCGATCCTAGTATCGGTGAATTCATTCTTTTTCAAGAGAATATCCATATTCCTGCCAATGGTTCTATTTATAGTGTCAATGAAGGGAACTTCTGGCAATGGGAAGAGCCAATGCGTGAATATGTCCGCTACATTCATCGCCAAGCGGGGAATACCGCCCGTTATTCTGGAGCGCTTGTTGCCGATATTCATCGAATTCTCTTTCAAGGGGGTGTATTTCTCTATCCAGGCATGGTCGGGCATGAAGATGGTAAATTACGACTACTCTACGAGTCTGCGCCGCTAGCCTTCCTAATCGAACAGGCTGGTGGTCGAGCCACTACAGGCACTCAAGACATTCTTGATGTAATTCCCAAAAAATTGCACAGTCGCACACCTTTATTTATCGGCAGTTCCGAAAACGTCAAAGTAGTAGAGTCCTTTTTAAACCCATAAATTTTAACTAATGTGAGTGAGAAGTCCCGCACTCTATCCGTTTACAGGGATGAGTGGCGGGATGAAAACGAATCAGAAAACAAGTTAAGCGACAGTGAATCCATGATAAAAAAGAACTAAGCGGAGTTGAAAAGAGTAGCCGTGGTGGGCGAACTTTCCGTTGTATAAAGGCTAGACACCACCTATTAGTTTTACACTAATAGCCCCAATATCCCGCTAAGCCGTAAAAGAGCTTATGGATGGGTGAAGTAAATAACTCTACTCCTTGGGACACAGGGAGTCTGCCTCGAAGATAGGAAACTATCTTGCCAGTTAGTACCACTACGGAGTGAGTAAAACCTGCGGAGGGAGGATAAGTCCAGATTAGAGATGGCTCTAACAAGGCTCTCCCAGTAAAAGAGGAAGCCCATACTCTATTTTTTTGTTTACAGAAAAAATGAGTGTCGGGTATGTCACACCCATAAAATCAATAGCGATCGCCTAATACCAATTTCCAAAATGGCTGCGCCATTTTGTGAAGTGAAAAAGAGGCTAGGTGCTGAAATGCCCATTTCATGACAACCAAAAAGTAAAAATACTTCGATCACGCTTTAACTGCTATGGCAACAGTCACTTGACTTAGGATAAATCAAACCCCAAGAATTGGCTGGAGGCGCTTCGCGCCTCCAGCCAATTCTTGGGGTTCATGCCCTAGTAAACTTGGCGACAGCTATATCTTGATTTTAATCGATGAGCGATTTCCAATCTCAGACTATAATTTGATTTAACATCAGATTTACAAAAATCGCGTAGGAATCAATATCTACATCAAGGACATCACAATTATGGGAATGACACTCACCGAAAAGATTTTGGCAAAAGCGTCAGGCAAAAACCACGTTAGCCCAGGCGAAAACATTTGGGTGAATGCTGACCTGCTGATGACCCATGATGTCTGTGGTCCAGGCACAATCGGTATTTTTAAAAAAGAATTCGGCGAAGATGCCAAGGTTTGGGACAGAGAAAAACTTGTCTTGATCCCCGATCATTACATTTTCACTAAAGATGCCAGAGCAAACCGCAATGTTGACATCTTGCGGGACTTTGCCAGAGAGCAAGATATTAAATATTTTTACGATATTACCGACCTGTCGGACTTTAAAGCAAACCCAGACTATAAGGGCGTATGCCATGTTGCCCTTGCTCAAGAAGGACATACTAGACCTGGAGAAGTGCTATTTGGAACCGATTCGCATACTTGCAATGCAGGAGCCTTCGGACAATTTGCTACTGGCATTGGTAATACTGATGCCGCCTTTGTCCTCGGCACGGGTAAGTTATTGGTAAAAGTCCCTGCTTCGATGAAGTTTGTCTTTGATGGCGAGATGCCAAAGCACCTCTTAGCTAAGGATTTAATTTTGCATGTAATTGGCGATATTAGTGTCAGTGGTGCAAACTATCGGGCTTTACAGATTGAAGGTGAAGCGATCGCCAAAATGACGATGGAAGAACGGATGACAATCTGTAACATGGCGATCGAGGCTGGCGGTAAAAATGCGGTGATTGCCCCTGACCAAACCACCTTTGACTATGTGCGATCGCGCACCAATAAGCCCTTTGAATCCCTCTATGCCGATGCTGATGCGGAGTATTACTATGTCAAGCATTACGATGTCTCCAAGCTTGAACCCGTAGTTGCCAAGCCCCACTCACCCGACAATCGCGCCTTAGTTCGTGAAGTGCAAGACGTTAAGATCGATCGCGTTTACATTGGTTCTTGCACGGGTGGTAAAACCGAAGACTTCTACCACGCAGCGCAGTTACTCAAAGGTCAGCAAGTGAAGGTTCCCACCTATCTTGTCCCTGCAACCCAAAAGGTTTATAACGATCTCTTTAGTTTGAAGATCGATGGTCTGACACTCTCAGAAATCTTTTTACAGTCTGGTTGCATTGAACCTGCGTCACCTTCCTGTGCGGCTTGCTTGGGGGGACCTCAGGATACCTTTGGCAGGGTCAATGAGGCTGAAGTCTGCGTCTCCACCACAAATAGGAACTTTCCAGGCAGAATGGGCAACAAACAAGCGCAGATTTATCTCGCGTCGCCCTACACAGCGGCGGCTTCAGCCTTAACAGGACATATCACCGATCCCCGTGATTTTATGTAAATTAAAAACCAAAACCTAGAAGAGTGTACCGCCCGCTACGCGGGCGGTACGCTCTTCTAGGTTTTAAGTTTAGGTATGCCTAGCTACTTACCAATTCACTGAAGTGAGACAACACTTCAGTGAATTAAAAAACAAACCCAGTAAGATTTTGAGATTCCAAAAATGGCGTTGCCATTTTGGGAATTGGTATAAGTAGCTGGGCATAATTAAAACCCAGAATCAAAAACTGTAGCGCACGCGCAGCGTGCGCTACAGTTTTTTGGATTTTATATTTAATTGCGCCTAGCTACTTAGCTATAAGTGCAAATTGCATTAAACATTTGCAAAATCTTACTTATGTCTGGTTTGAATGCAACAAATGGTAGTCTCATATTTATATTTAAGTAAGTGGGCTTAATTAAACCCTAAAACCTGCGGCACACGCGCAGCGTACGCCGCAGGTTTTAGATCTGGATTTTTATGCCCAGCTACTTATACCAAATCACAAAATGGCTATGCCATTTTGTGATTTTAAAACTCTTACTGGGTTTGGGTTTCAATTGCCAAAAGTGTAGCTACACTTTTGGCAATCGGTATTATATGGTGTAGATGAATGAAGCTTTACGCCATACATCTATATCGTAAGCAATACCCAATACCAAGGCTATTGGTTGAATTATCATAATTTTGTCTAGAGTTTAAGGCCTCATGACTATATATGTTCAGATTTTATAAGTACAAAAAGGTTGATTCATACAAAAGTTGTCGAATGCTACAGCTCGCAGGGATATGAGGTTATTCGCCAGCCTCACGCTCATCAGCTACCATTCAATTTAAACGCCTATAGCCCTGATTTACTGGTCAAAATATCGGAGAGTCAAGGGCTGATCGTGGCAATTAAAGATAGGGCAAATAACTTGGAAGTTGCCCATTATCGCACTCTTGCCCAAAGAGTTGCCGAGCATAGTGGTTGGCGATTTTTGCTGATCACGGGCGAAGATGCCACCCCGATCGCCGAAGAAGATATCGCTGATGATAAATTGACCCGATCGCAGATTTTGCATCGTAAAGAACGGATTGCCAAATTAATCTCGATCGGAGAGCATGAGCCTGCTTTCCTATCCCTATGGATATTTGCGGAAGTCCTCATGCGAAGACATGCGAGACAAGCTTTGATCCCGATCGATCGCTTGCCAACGATCTTGATGATTCACCACCTTTACGATCAGTCGGAGATCTCCATCGACCAATTTGAGAGAGCGATCGCCTTAAATGAGATCAGAAATCGAGTTGCCCACGGATTTCCCGTTAAATCGATCAATCTCAATGAGGCGATCGAAAAACTGCTCAATCTCGTGGACGAATTTATTGCTATGGAAAAACCCTAAGGGCAAGCATAGTTTGCTGACCTTAGGGTTGGCTCTAGTTAGACAATCTAGGCGTTAGCAATACCCTGTTGACGCGCTACGGCATGAACAGCCGCCGCCACGGCATGGGATACGCGGGGATCGAATACTGAGGGAATAATAAAGTCAGGAGCAAGATCACTACTGCTGACGAGGGAGGCGATCGCTTGAGCAGCCCCTAAATTCATCTGCGTAGTGATCTTGGTGACTCTGGCATCAAGGGCTCCTCGGAAGATTCCGGGGAAAGCCAGCACATTATTAATTTGATTGGCATAGTCACTGCGACCTGTGGCAATTACAGCTACATCATTTTCCACAAGTTCGGGTTGAATCTCAGGATTGGGATTTGCCATCGCAAAGACAATCGGAGCCGTACCCATACTTCTCACCATCTCAGGGGTGAGCGCACCCTTCACGCTCAAACCAATAAACATATCAGCACCCTTGATGACATCAGCCAGAGAGCCCGCAGTTTCACTGACAAATTCTAATTTCTCCGCCGTAAGATCGGTGCGATCTTTACTAATGCATCCTTTGGAGTCACACATGGCGATACGCTTTACACCTGCCTCACGCAGCAGCCGAGCCACGGCAATTCCCGAGGCTCCAGCACCATTCATCACAATGCGAACGGTATCGATGGGTTTACCGACAACTTTGAGAGCGTTAATTGTGGCAGCCACCACCACCACTGCCGTGCCATGTTGATCGTCATGATAGACGGGAATATCCAATTCTTCCTTGAGGCGCTTTTCGATTTCAAAGCAACGAGGAGCGCTAATATCTTCCAGATTTACGCCACCAAAGGCAGGTGCAATCCGTTTTACAGTCTCGACGATTTCATCGACATCTTTGGTATTCAAACAGATGGGGAATGCATCTAGTCCCGCGAATTGTTTGAAGAGCATCGCCTTGCCTTCCATCACGGGCATGGCAGCTTCAGGACCAATGTCGCCTAGTCCTAAAACCGCCGTACCATCGGTAACTACGGCAATTGTGTTGCACTTGATGGTGTAGTCATAAACTTTGCGCTTGTCTTCGGCGATCGCCATACATACGCGACCAACTCCTGGGGTATAGACCATCGCCAGATCGTCTTGACCTTTGACGGCAACCTTGGATTCAAGATGGATCTTGCCACCTTTGTGAATTTGGAACGTGCGATCGTAAACATCCAAAACGCGAATTTCGGGGACTGCCTTCACGACGGCAATCAATTTATCCATATGCTCCGCGCTGTAAGCATTTACCGTAATATCACGGACAGAAATTTTGCGCGTCTGTTGGATCAGGTCGATCTGTCCTAGGTTCCCCCCTGCTTCAGCCAGAGCGCTGATAACAGAAGACAGCATTCCTGCGCGGTTGAGGAGTTGCACGCGAATGGTCAAGCTAAAGCTGGGATTAGGTGTTAGTTGTTGCATCGTGAGGAGTAATTAGTTGCATAGCATCAGGTCGAGACTGACTCTATGCAATGTTACCTGATTGTTTGCTAGTATTGAGTTACAAATCACACGATTTTAATTAAGCCTTTACTGCTCGACTAGTTGGCGAGCGATATACCATGTGAGCAGCCCCGTCGCCAACGCGATCGCACTGAGTCCAAAAATTACCTTCTGCAAACCAAAATAGGATTCGGCAATGCCCGCCACCGATAGGGGCAAGCTCAAGGCAATATTCACAGCATTATTCTGCAAACCAAAGACCTTGCCGCGCACATCCTCTGGAGTTTCCTCTTGAATGACAGTCTGCATAGGAATCACGCATAAACCTGCAAAAATCCCCGTTCCTGCGATCGCCACTAGCCCCAAACCAAAGCGATCGCTAAACACAGCTAACATCCCCAAGAAAGCACACATCCCTAACGAACCAATCAGAGCGAGGGTTTGCCGACTACAGCGATCGCCCAGTTTGGCAACAATCCCCGCTCCGATTGCCATACCTAAACTCGCCACAGCCAATAAAAATCCAAATTGCTCCGACTTAATTTCAGGCATGACTTCGGCGAGACGCACCGCTAAAACCGTTAGAGCCGCAATAATTGAAAAAGTACAAATTAACTGGATCAGAGCCGATAGTGAAGTTTTTTTATGCTTGAGATATTGCAAGCCTTCCTTAATATCATTCCAAAGATGAAAACTATCACGGTGCAGATCTTCTTTAGTTTCACCCGTTTTCAACAGGATCAGAATCAGCCCTGCTATTAAATAACTACCACCTACGAGGATTTCTTGACCGATTTTGGGTAAGAGATGATCGGACAGGGCTAACAAAGGTTCGCCGAGAGCGAAGCCCAGAATTAGAGCCGCCATAATTGTCGTAGTGTAGAGAGAGTTGGCTGCTAATAATTTAGGCTTCTCGACCACCAAGGTGATCGCGGACTGTTCGGCAGGGGTAAAGAATTGTGTGAAGGTAGACACCAGAAACGTAATACATAATAATCCCCAAAAACCCGTTGGCGCACCCCAAGGCAAAAAACTGTTTTTTGTAACCCAGAGCAGAAGGGGAATACTCAGAACTAAAGCGCCCCGCAGAATATTTGAACTGACTAAAACTGTTTTCTTATTCCAGCGATCGACATATACACCAGCGATCGAGCCAAATAAAATGGCAGGAATTGTAAATGAAACCATCACTGCGGAGACCCAACCGCTAATCGTTTCGCCTTCATGCTGAAATTGTGTAGAAACGATCGCAATGACCAATACTAAAAATATTTTGTCGGCAATCTGGGAAAAGACCTGCCCGCTCCATAGTGACAAAAAATTAGGGTTGCGAAGAACAGATTGGGAATCGAGCGGCAATTCAGGGTTTGCTACGGCATCTGGTTCGCCTTTATGGTGATGCGTCTCAGGATGGTGGGAATCAGGAACTTCTGGCAGATTTGGTGTAGGGGGATCGAATAAATGGGTCATATGTTAAAAAAACAGTTGTCAATCAGTGCTGAAGACTGGATTGGTCTATCAAAATGATACTGTGCATAGGCTCGTAACAGTCTCTCAACTACGAGCCAATCCTTTTGGGGTATTTCTAAAATATTATCCGCTAAATCAGTTTGTGCGAGTTCTTGGATCGCCAGCAATTCCGAGGCTGTAAGATAATGGCTGACACGGTTGTAGATAGACTCTAGCATTAATCCCTCACCTCTCTCTTGGTGATTATCAAGGCGATCACCTTGGTTCGGATTACCGCCACTACCAATATCAGTAATGCCAATATTGCTACCAAGATCGCTACTATCGGAGTCTAGATAATCTAGATCGACGACACCTCCTCCAACCATACTAAATCCTGCTTTCCATTTCGGTACTCCACGCTTAGCGATCACGGATACTTGGGTAATGCAACAATTATGCACCTGCGGGGCAAATCCTGCGATCGCCAGTAAATGATAGATGCCATGGTTTAGACATGCCAAAACATGCCGATCTTCGGCCGTTTGAATCCGATCCAAATGTTCGACAAGTAACAAGAAAAGTTCTTCTTGAGGCTGGGCGGATAAAGCCTGCATCAGAGCAAGCTCCGATAGGTACTGGGCGGCAGTGAGTTTCGCCAGAGTTTTCCCCAAGCCCACAAAAGATTGCAACACTTCGGCATTTTTAATGCGCTCCATATTGCGCCCCACCGAGATCTGTAAGTCATTGACGACAAACAGCCCCGATCGCCCTGCCATGGAAGAGCGATGCTTACGCGCTCCTGCGGCTATGGCTCTAATCAAACCATGCTCCTTAGTGAGGATCGTCAATAGGCGATCGTTTTCTCCCAAGGGCATCCCCTTAAGGTTAATTCCTGTGGCGCGATATTCTTTAGGCAATTTGAAACTCTAATGGCAAGAAGTAGCAGAAATTAACTAGAAATTAACTAAAAATAACTAATTAGCTGGGCATAATTAAACCCCAGAATCAAAAGCTGTAGCGCACGCTGCGCGTGCGCTACAGCTTTTGGGATTTTACATTTAATTGCGCCTAGCTACTTACATATTATGCGATAGCCAAATAAGTTAAGACATAAAACCCAGAAGAGTGTTGCGGCGCGAAGCGCCGCAACACTCTTCTGGGTTTTGTTTTTGTCCTAACATAACTGGCTACTGCTATACCAATTCACTGAGGTGAACCAACACTTCAATAAATTCCCCAAAGAGGGTTGCCGCGCTTCGCGCAGCAACCCTCTTTGGGGCTTTAATACAAGACTGGCGGTAGCTATAAAAACCAAACCCAGTAAGGTTTTGAGATTTCCAAAATGGCTACGCCATTTTGGAAATTGGTATTAAATTTGGTAGCAGAAATAAGTAGGAATGCTTAATTACATGCAGGATGAACTATTACAATGTAAAGGAGCATTTAATGTGGGAATAATGCGCTAAAAGAGCTAAATCGGCTTCATAATAGCTTTATCGTAAAACTTGATAACTCTATGTATCCCCATCAAGTTTAAAATCAAGTTTGAGATCAAGTTTTGGATCAAGTTTTGGATCAAGTTTAAAATTAAAAATAGTTCGTAGTTAACGCAACGTCGTAAGTGCTTGTGCAAAATAAATTACCAAAACCCATAAAGTTGCGCCCCTACGGGGCGCAACTTTATGGGTTTTGGTTTGTAATGAATTATGCCTAGCTACTTACGAGAGCGATCGCTAATTTCCATCCCTCAAGTCTCGCCTTCAAATCTAGTCCCCAAATCTAGTCCCCAAATCTAGTCCCCAAATTTCACAGATTTAGTCTTTTATCTATTGGCAATGATGAATCCTTTTAAGCGCGGTTTGAGCGAAGTTTTATCGCGAATTACCAATAAACTACAACAAGACTCTGTTGTAAATATTACGCTTCACGAACTAAGAGATCTGCTCAGCGTCGATCGCGTAGTTCTCTACTATTTCTACAAGCAATGGCAAGGACAAGTAACTTTTGAAGCAATAAGCGATCACAAATATTCGATAATTGGCTCGACAGGTCCCGATGACTGTTTCAATGTTGACTATGCACTACTCTATTTAGCTGGACGGATCCATTCTATCGACGATATTGAGAAGGCAAATATTAGCGACTGTCATCGAGATTTTTTACGCGGTTTACTGGTGCGATCGAACTTAGTTGCCCCCGTACTATCTAAAGGGAAATTATGGGGGTTACTGGTCGCCCATCAATGCCACGATCTGCGATCTTGGCAACCCACAGATATCGAAGCAATCCGCAAATACTCTGACGATCTGGCAACTGCCCCCTCTATCCGCGACTACACAAATTAGCAAAAAAACTCTCCAGACTCTGAAAGGCGTTATATTCACAACCATAAATTTGGCACAGAGGATCGACAATATGAAATGGGATGAAATGCGCGAGAGCGATAATGTTGAAGATGAGCGGGGTGGTTCCTCTGGCTCTAATTCATCAATGGGAACTTTGGGCGGGCTAGGAGCTGGAGGAATCGCGATCGCGATCATTGCTGGGCTTGTTTTCAAAGTCGATCCCACACAATTGCTAGGGTTCCTATCGGGAAGCAAAAATGCACCTGCACCTCAAGGGCTAGTCAAACAGCCCACAAAAGACCGCGATTCGTCCTTTGTCAAATCTGTATTGGGTGACACCGAAGATACTTGGGGAAAAATCTTTAAACAGCAATTACAAACGACTTATCAACCACCTAAGTTGGTTTTATTTGACGGTTCTGTCAATTCGGCATGTGGATCAGCCAAAACTTCGGCGGGACCTTTTTACTGCCCTGCGGATAAGAAAGTGTACTTAGATATGGGTTTCTTTAAATATCTAGAGGCTACGGCAGGTAATGATGCCGACTTCGCTAGAGCCTATGCGATCGCCCACGAGGTCGGACACCATATCCAAAATCTGCGCGGAACTTCGAGTATGGTCAGGCAATTAAAATCAAGTAGCAGCAAGGTTAAAGCTAACGAGCTATCGGTACGGCAGGAACTTCAAGCGGATTGTTATGCTGGCATTTGGGGGCATTCTACGGCTCAGCGCGGATTGATTACCGATAAGGATGTGACTAAGGCTCTCGACACTGCTACCCAGATTGGGGATGACTATTTGCAAAGACAATCAAAAAGCGGTCATGTAGTACCCGAATCTTTTACCCACGGAACTTCCCAACAACGGGTAACTTGGTTTAAACGCGGACTCGATTCAGGGAACATCAATCAATGCGACACCTTTAATAACAATCAACTCTAAAGTCAACTCTAAAATATAAGTAATACCAAGTTAAGAAATGGCTACGCCATTTCTTAACTTAAAAACCCTTACTAGTTTTAGTTTTATAGCTATATTCACTTAAGTCAGGACATCAAACCCAATAGAGAGTGGCGGCGCGAAGCGCCGCCACTCTCTATTGGGTTTGGGTTTGAGCGCAAAGCGCTGTATCAAGAATGCCAAGACAACATCAGAGCGCAATCAGGACAAACTTATGGCTTTTTGTTAAGCAGTGCTGAAAACCACGATAAGATCCTAGTTAGTTGCAACAATTTATTTAGAAATTCCGATCGCATGATTTTCCCCGCGTATTCTGACTTTATTCAGCTTGCCGAACAGGGCAACTTTGTACCTGTGTACATGGAACTGGTTGCAGATCTCGATACGCCTGTGTCGGCTTGGTATCGAGTATGTCAAGGTCAACCCTACAGCTTTTTATTGGAGTCAGTTGAGGGTGGGGAGAGACTGGGACGCTATAGCTTATTGGGTTGTGACCCTCTTTGGGTATTAGAAGCAAGGGGCGATCGCACCACCCAGACCTTTCGGGATGGCAAGGTAATCGAGTTTATTGGCAATCCTTTTCAACATTTGCATAATTGCCTTGCGCCGATTCATCCCGTGCATTTGCCCCAGCTACCGCCGAGCTTGGGAGGACTATTCGGTTATTGGGGGTACGAGTTAATTAATTGGATTGAGCCGAAAGTACCTATATATCCTTGCCAAGAAGGAGATACGCCCGATGGGGTCTGGATGCAAGTAGATAACCTGCTGGTGTTCGATCAGGTCAAACGCAAAATTTGGGCGATCGCCTATGCCGATATGAGTAACGGCAAAGATGCGGAGACTGCCTATAGTTCGGCTTGCGATCGCTTAAAGGTGCTGGTAGATAAACTGCGATCGCCTCTAGATCGTCAAAAAACAGCCATTACTTGGACAAATCCCCGACTGCAACCACCCGTCAGCTACACGAGCAATGTCACCCGCGAAAAATTCTGTCAATCCGTGGAATTGGGCAAAGAACATATTAAGGCTGGCGATATTTTCCAAGTCGTACTTTCGCAGAGATTAACAACGGAATTTAAAGGCGAACCCTTTAGCTTGTATCGCTCTTTGCGGGTGGTCAATCCTTCACCCTATATGGCCTTCTTTAACTTTAAGGATTGGCAACTAATTGGCTCTAGTCCAGAAATCATGGTTAAAGCTGAAGTCATCGATGGAGTCTCGCGCACTGTCTTGCGCCCCATCGCTGGCACGCGCCCTAGGGGTACGACGGCGAAAGAAGATGCGGAACTCGCCAAAGAATTGCTTGCCGATCCTAAGGAAATTGCCGAGCATGTGATGCTGGTGGATTTGGGACGCAACGATCTCGGTCGCGTTTGCAAAAGTGGTACGGTGAAGGTCGATGAGTTAATGTCGATCGAGCTGTATTCCCATGTCATGCATATTGTCAGCAATGTCATTGGTGAAATCCGTCCCGAAAAAAATGCTTGGGATTTACTTCAAGCCTGCTTCCCCGCAGGCACGGTCAGCGGCGCACCGAAAATTCGAGCGATGGATATCATCCATAACTTAGAAGGCGATCGCCGAGGTGTCTATGCAGGAGCCTATGGTTATTATGACTTTGAGGGGCAACTAAACACGGCGATCACCATTCGGACGATCGTGACGCGGGATGGAACCGCTAGCGTACAGGCAGGTGCGGGCATAGTTGCCGATTCCGACCCTGAGAAGGAATATCAAGAGACTCTCAATAAAGCCAAAGGTATGTTGGAGTCGTTGCGCTGTTTAGGCTAATTAGGATAAAAAAACAAAACCAGAGAGCGTACCGCCCGCGTCGCGGGCGGTACGCTCTCTGGTTTTAAGTTCACCTTAGCTACTTAGAACTCACCAAAATTTTATCGAGTATTCCATAATGACGAAACCTTTATTGATTGTTGGGAGCGATACGGGGGTGGGGAAGACCGTTTTAACAGCGGCTTTAGCCGCCTATTGGTTGACCTATCGCGATCGCCCTGCATCCCCAAATGAACCGAGTACATCCCTCGGTATTTATAAACCCTTGCAGTCGGGAGAGGGCGATCGCGAATTCTATCATCACACCTTCTCACTCTCGCAAACCCTTGATGAAATTACGCCTTTGTATTTTGAAACCCCGATCGCTCCAGCGATCGCGGCTCATAAAGAAGGTAAAGCGATCGATCTAGCCCTAATTTGGCAGCATTTTCTCAAACTGCAACAACAAAAGGAATGCTTGCTAGTGGAATCTATGGGCGGACTCGGTTCGCCAATTACCGATGAATATATCGTGGCAGATTTGGCGCGAGACTGGGCGTTAGAAGTCATTCTCGTCGTGCCAGTACGCTTAGGCGCGATCTCCCAAGCGATCGCCAATGTGGCTTTAGCCCGTATGGAAAAGGTGAAGCTGAGGGGGATTATCCTCAGTTGCTCGCAAGTCTATTCGGAGGAAGAGCTTGAGGAATTGGCTCCGCCACAGATGATTTCTCGGCTTGCTTCTACTCCAGTACTGGGAATTCTGCCCTATGTCAAGGATTTGCGCGATATTTCACAATTAGCCCTTGCGGCTTCAGAGCTAGACATTGAAAGAATTCTAATTTAAAAGAATTCTAATTTAGTAAATGCGATCGCTACAGGATTCTCTTTAAGGGGTTGAGTACATTTACGGCAATTTCCGATCGAACGAACCACGAGAAATTTTTTGAAAGTGTTGCTTTGCAACACTTTCAAAAAATTTCTCGGTTTGGATTTGAGCGTAAAGCGCTGCCAAAAACAAAAGTGCATACCGCCCGCAATGCGGGCGGTATGCACTTCTAGCTTTCTGGTTTATTCTTCCCAGCCAAGAAATAGCTGTGCGGGGCGAAGCCCCGCACAGCTATTTCTTGGCTGGGAAGGCAGTAACTACTTAATGATATAAATGAAGCTATGAACGATCGCCTTATTTCAACTGCTTTTCTCAGGCAAATTTCTAATGGTCGCCTAGATCGCGATGAAATTGTGGCGACCTTAGGCGATCGCTCGGTGACATTAGGAAGAGATCCTAGTTGTGAAGTAGCGATCGATATCAATATCTATGGTGCTGTGTCACGCCGCCATGCCGAGATTCGCGCCATCTTTGCCGAATCACCCCAAGATTCTAGACAGCAGGTTGAAGGTTGGGAAATCTACGATCTTGATAGTGCCAATGGCACATTTATCAACAAT
This sequence comes from Pseudanabaena sp. UWO310, assembly GCF_006861605.1. NCBI lineage: Bacteria > Bacillati > Cyanobacteriota > Cyanophyceae > Pseudanabaenales > Pseudanabaenaceae > Pseudanabaena > Pseudanabaena sp. UWO310. The sequence continues at coordinate 194,712 of NZ_SELU01000001.1, forward strand.
CGCCGCCTATATGGTGGTTGTCCACTACAACATGGCGATCGCATTCAACTAACCAAAGATGGACCCCAATTTTTATTTGAGTTAGCAACCCCTGTCACCAGTTTAGAGTCTGGTTTGAGACAGCGCCCCCAATCTCAAATTACGAGCATTACCTTCACCAAACTCTTACCAATTTTTTCAACGGGCAACGACCTGTGGAAACAGGACTATCTCCTGCCTGGAATTACGACGGTGGGCTTTGTCGTCATGATGTTTGCTTTTTTGGGACAAACACAGCTATTTAATCTGACGATTTCGCTATATATCAGCCTTGCTGCCTATTATTTTGTCTATCAACTTTGTGGCAAAAAGAAACCTTGGTGGATCATTTTAGGCGCAGCACTGTTAACTGTCTTCATTCTTAGAAGCCCAATTTTAAATATTTTTCTATGGTTCTTTTATCAGGTCTTGCCAGGAGCTACGCCAAAGGGTCAGGTTAGCTTTATCAGCGTTTTAATCGCGATGTTTTTTGGAGCGGGATTGATGGAAGAATTAATCAAATCTTTGCCCGTATTTATTCTCTGGTTTGTGGGTCTATGGCGCGGAAAAAAATGGCGATCGCGGGTGGGAATTAGCGAACCATTAGATGGCATTTTAATTGGTGCTGCTTCAGCGATCGGGTTTACATTAACGGAAACCCTTGGGCTATACGTACCCAATATCGTTCAAAGCATTACAACGCAGGCAGGAAGTACGGAAATTGCCGAACTGACGGGTTTACAATTGCTAATTCCCCGCGTGCTGGGCTCGGTGGCTGGGCATATGGCATATAGCGGTTATTTCGGCTATTTCATCGGACTGAGCATTATGAAGCCTTCTCTCCGTTGGCAAATTCTCACGATTGGATATCTCAGTTCTGCTTTTCTTCATGCCCTTTGGAATACGAGTGCCTTAGTAAGTTTTTGGCTATTAGCGATAGTGGGCGGTATTTCCTATGCGTTTCTAGTAGCAGCAATTCTCAAGGCACATAGTTTTTCTTCAAAGGTTTAGTAAACACCAAAGATGAGTGGCGGCGCGGAGCGCCGCCACTCATCATATTTACTTTGAAAAGTCATCTCTAATATGTTCCTGAATTAAGTACCTCAGCATAATTAAAATCCAGATCTAAAACCTGCGGCGCGTGCGCCGCAGGTTTTAGGGTTTTATATTTGATTAAGCCCACTTACTTAGAACTAGTAAATATGAATCACCTTGATGAACTGAAAGAAAAAATTACCGTTGAGGGTTTCGCTATAGTCGATCGCATTTTTACAGACTCAGAGATTGACAGCTTACTTCAAGTTATTTCGCAGGTAGACAAACCAAATTCTAATATCCGTAAGACAGTCAATCTATTTGCAATCAGACAATTTTTTAAGGAAGTACCTAAATCTATTGAGATTGTTTTTAACGATCGCCTCCAATCTTTGATTTCAGACTTATTAGGAGATGAGTATTTTGTTGTCAAGTCTCTGTATTTTGACAAACCCCAAGGCTCAAACTGGTTTGTATCTTACCATCAGGATTTAACCATTTCCGTAGACAAGAAGATTGATATTGCAGGATTTACAGCATGGACGGTCAAACAGAATCAATTCTCTGTTCAACCACCAGTGGAAATATTACAAGATAACTTTACGATTCGCATCCATCTCGATGATACCGATGAATTCAATGGAGCTTTAAAAGTCATCCCCAAATCCCATCACCAAAGCATTTATAATCCTGAAAGCATGAATTTGAGGACTGAGAATGAAGAAATTTGTAGGCTAAAAAAAGGTGGTATTATGCTTATGAAGCCATTACTTCTTCATTCATCGAGCAAGACGACAAATAATCATCAACGTCGAGTCATCCATATAGAATTTAGTAGAAGTCCTCTCCCAAATAGCTTGAATTGGTCAGAATTTATGATTTTCCAAGCACCAGCAAAATCAATAGAATTAGACAAACTCCCTAAAGAGACGAAAGAACAGCACTTTGTTTTTCCGAATCGTTACTCATGGAAAGAATTTAAGACGCTTTCTGCTTTAATCGGTGATTCGCGTAATATCCATCTTAATTATCTTGACGGGCTTATCGAGATTATGACTACATCTGCTGCCCATGAAATCATCGTGCATTTACTCTCGATGTTATTGGGAATTTACTTTGCAGAAAAGGATATTGATTTTATGCCGACAGGTAGCGCCACTCTAGAATCAGAAGCTAAAGGCGCAAGTGTTGAGCCAGATTTATCTTTTTGCTTTGGTAATAAAGTTGGCGATCGCGATTTAGCAATTGAGGTGATTTTTACGAGTGGAAATATAGCAAAGCTAGAACGTTACCGTCGCTTTCATACAAAAGAGGTTTGGTTTTGGGAAGATGGCAAGTTTTTGCTATATCGGTTGCGCGACAATGACTATGAGACAATCGCCCAGAGCGAATGTTTGCCTAATCTCGATTTAGCTTTGCTTGCCCGTTGTTTATTGATGGCTGAACCAAAATCTGCACTCAAAGCATTTCGCCAAGCACTATAGACGGTATTGTCGATACACATCACTCGCGGAGCGATGCAAGAGGGAATGTCGATAAACTAGCGATCGCATGTCTTCACAATAACCACCACCGATCACGCAGCCAACAGGAAAACCTTGAGAAATACAAGTACTCAAGACCTGCATATCGCGCCGATAGAGTCCTGCATCGGTGAGGGCTAATTTGCCCAAGCGATCGCCTATGTGCGGATCTACTCCCGCATCGTAAAGCACTAAGTCGGGCTGAAATTCGGTTAATAAATCTGGTAAATAATTGGCAAGAGTGCGTAAATATTCATCATCTTCCATGCCTTCGCGCAGAGGCACATCACGATCACTAATTTGTTTGATCGATGGAAAATTAATCTGGCAGTGCATTGAGAAAGTAAACACATTTGGCTCATCCTGAAAAATAAGAGCCGTGCCATCGCCTTGATGGACATCCAGATCCACGATCAGGATTTTTTTGACCAACCCTTCTTTTAGCAATACTCGCGAGGCGATCGCAAGATCATTAAATATACAAAATCCTGAACCATAGCTAGGAAAAGCATGATGAGTTCCTCCTGCGGTATTGCAAGCTAAGCCATGGGCTAAGGCTAGCCGTGCTGTTAATAATGTGCCACCTACTGCGATTCTGGTGCGATAGGCAAGCTCTGGACTCCAAGGTAATCCGATCCTGCGCTGAGCTTTAGGATCAAGATTTCCTGTCCAATATGCGTCCACATATTCGCGATCATGCACTAGGGCGATCGCCTCCAAGTCTGGTAACTCTGGGCGAAAAAACTGCTCGGACTGCGCCACCCCATCGGTCAGCAGCATCTCGTAAAGCAAGCGAAACTTCTCCATCGGGAACCGATTGGTATTAGCGATCGGTGCGACATAATTCGGATGATATGCGATCGGTAAGTCCATTAAAAAGCTTTGATTCCAATAAAACAAATATAGCGATCGCATTTCCGAGTTTGTGGTCTGCCCAGTATAAGGTTTTATACTGAATCCCCTTGCCCGCCCTCATCAAATAGAATCTCAACACATGGTAGTACGCCATAATGGTGAATTGTGCTGATGTAAACGTTCTGGGCTTATTTGTGCTTTTAGGAGTCGAACCCATTAGCGCTGCCCCTAGCACTGCCAGAACCGACATTGCCCCGTCGGAAGGGTTGTGTTCGCTTCCTCTATTTGACTACCAGCATTCCACTATTCAGAAAGTTCGATCAACCAATTCGCTTCTTGAATGCGCGCGTCTAGTTCGCGAAGTTCCCTAGACGCAGTATCCGCCATCTTCTGCATTGCCGAAACAGTAACTGTTCCTTTGAATCTCACTTCAGACTTTGTTGAGATTGATTGAGTAACTGTCGCAGCTTGTGCAAGATCGCGATACATAGATTGCCTTTTCTTAAGAATATCTCGTTCTGCTAGAGCTTGAGTCATAGTCCTGCCTACAACAGTAGCAATTGAATTTGATAGATTTATTCGACATATCAATTGAACTAGTTCCGATGCGAGGTGCTCAAACTCTACAATCAAGGCTTCTGGATCTTCGGCTGGATTTTCACCTTCTTGCACCTTTGCATTCCGAATAAGACGAGATTTTATTTGTTCAAGGCGTTTTTGATGGTCAGCACGAATGGCTAACGCTTCAGCAAGTTTCATATATTTCTTAATTAATGGCTGGTGCGATTGAGTCGCTTGACTAAATTATTAGACAGAGGCTTACTTTAATGCATAGGGTTTGAAAATCAAGATTGAACTAAATTATCGCACCCATTCTAAATTCAAAGCAATTATTTGCCTAAAATCGCCGCCGCGCACATCTTGCCTGAAAGTGTCGCGCCTTCCATACTGTCGATGTAGTCTTGCATTGTATAGCTTCCAGCCAAGAAAAAATTCTTTACAGGTGTTGCTTGAGCAGGACGGAAGGGATCTTGTCCGGGAGCTTCGCGATAGAGAGACTGGGCAAGCTTGACGACACTAGACCAAGTGACATTCAGCTTATGGGATGAAGGGAAAATTTCATGCACTTGAGCGATCATTTTCTCGACGATCGCTTCATTGCTCAGCTTAATATAATCATCCGCAGGCGTAATTACAAGCTGTAATAGAGAACCTTCTCCTTCTTTATAATAGTCGGTGGGACTGGTAATCGCCAAATCCGCAAAGGTAGAGAAATCAACTTTCACCGCATAGAGTAAATTATCAATATCAGTCACCCAGCCATCAAAGCGAAGTTGTACGGTAATTACAGGCACTGCATCTAGCTTATAGATATTGTCAAACTGTGACCATACCCGCCATTTCTCAGGAATGATTCTCTTTACTCCAGGTACGTCAGTGGCACAGATATACACATCAGCCGTCACAATTTCTTCGCCGTCTTCCTTGCCAATGATCAAACCTGTAACGCGAGTATCTTCTCCTTCTCCTTCAAAGAGAACTTCGCGCACACCCCGACGCAAATGGATTTTACCGCCCTTTGATTCGATATGTTTGACGAGTGGTTTATGCAGGAAATCATTGGGAGAACCTTCAAGCATTCTCAAAATCGAAGCCTCGGTTCGCGATGCAAAGAACTGGAAGATGGTGAGCATACATCTTGCGGAAATATTTTCGCAATCGATAAAACCCAATCCATAGGCGATCGCATCCCACATCAAATCGAGACTCGCTTGCGATCCCCCCATCCCCAAAAACCAATCTTTAAAACTGATATTATCGAGGGCGCGGATTTCTTTCATGGCTCCGACATGATCGACTAAGCCACGAATTAAGGGGCTTCGTCCGATCGCGATCGCATTTTGAATCTTGTCTTTTAGGGGCAATTGTCCCGTGGTCACAAAGGCTTTCAGTCCGTGAAAAGGCGCACCGCCAAAGTTCCGAAAATCAAGGGCAGCCTGTGCGCCACCGGGATTAACAAAAATATGGGTATGCTCCTTGAGCCGAAGATGCTCAAAGGCTCCTGTTTTCTTCATCAGGGCAAATAGATTGTAATAGCAGCCAAAAAATACATGTAAGCCCATCTCGATATGGTTGCCATCCTTGTCTAGCCAACTGCTGACTTTGCCACCTACAAAGGGGCGGGATTCAAAAAGCTCTACTTCGTAACCTTGCTCGCTGAGTTCCACAGCCGTACTCATTCCCGCTAAACCCGCACCAATAATCGCTGCTTTCATGTTCTAAGATCGAACCTTGTCGTTATATTGTTATTTATGTTTGCTTAACATATTTTGACACTTCCACGACTCTTCTAGGTTAAAGTCATGAGATTGCCCCTATGTAACGACTTTAGAACGAGTTTAATACGAATTTCCAAGGAAGCTAGATCTATAGCCATAGTCACTTGACTGAGGACAAATCAAACCCCAAGAATTGACTGGCGGCGCTTCGCGCCGCCAGTCAATTCTTGGGGTTTATGTCCTAGTACAATCCCTCATTCAAAGCGCGTACAAGAGTACATCACGAGTACATAATTATCTAGGCGCAATTAAATATAAAATCCCAAAAGCTGTAGCGTACGCTGCGCGTGCGCTACAGCTTTTGATTCTAGGTTTTAATTATGCGCAGCCACTTAATAGTTCTAAAATAGTTCTAAAGGTCATGCCACAGACAAAAATCTATGGAAACGCTGACTTTATTCAGCAAAATCGCAGCGTTCTATCTAGCACTATCCATTCCTGCGTTGTGGATGCGCTAAATTATCCTCCCGAAAAGAAGTTTCAAAGATTCTTCCCCCTGTTATCCGAAGACTTTGAATATCCTAGCGATCGCAGCGAGCAATATATTATTATTGAAATTCTGATGTTTGCGGGAAGAACTATCGAGGCTAAGAAAAACCTCTATCGGTTGCTATTTGAGCGCTTACAAGACAAATTAGGAATTTCCTCCTTAGATATTGAAATTATTCTCATTGAAACTCCAAATTATAATTGGGGTATTCGTGGTGTGGCGGGGGATGAATTGAACTTGAGTTACAAGGTAAATGTATAGGCAATGGCAGAAATAGATCTTAATTTCCGATTGGCTCAGTTTGTTGACATCGATCCTTTGATGGAGCTCGTACAGGAGTTTTATCAATTTGAGAATATCAAGTTTGACGAACCCGTAGTTAAAGCTTTTACAGCGCTGCTCAGTGACGAGCAATTTGGGATAATTTGGTTAATTTGCGATCGCGATCAATTGATTGGCTATGTAGCCCTGACCTTCTTTTTTAGCATGGAATATCACGGACGCTGTGGATTAGTCGATGAGTTATATATCCGCGAAGGCTATCGTGGCAAGGGAATTGGTAAACAAGTATTTAATTTGATTGAAGAATACCTTCACAGCCAAAAAATGCGATCGCTGTCTTTAGTCGTTGACTTCTGGAATGAGCCAGCCGAAAAGCTCTATACCAAGCTCGGCTTCCGCCGCGAGCAACGTCACCTGATGGTCAAGCATCTCCTTCCCTAACAATAAGTAGCTCAGCATAAGTCAACCCAAAACTAGAGAGCGTACCGCCCACTATGCGGGCGGTACGCTCTCTAGTTTTGGGTTTAATACCAATTCCCAAAAGTGTGGCTACACTTTTGGGAATTGAAAACCAAACCCAGTAAGGGTTTTAAAAACACAAAATGGCGTAGCCATTTTGTGTTTTGGTATAAATTATGCGGAACTACTTATTAAGTCTTTAAAGAATCTTTAAGAATCATTAAAGCCCTAATCTCTTAATCTTTAGATAAGGAGCAATAGCAAGAATTGATAGCAATAGGCTACTATTTTGATGTGAAATATCAGAGAGTCATCCGAGTATGCAGTTAAAAAGTGTCGTTCAACCCTTTGGTGAAGTCAATGTTTATCCTCAAAACAATGGAGATATTGACATCGTTGCAACTATTCTGATGGTTCCAGACATTGAGGGGGCTAGGGTCGGTCTAGCCTTGGATGGTTCGGCATCCATGAAGAAAATCTATGGCATTAGTGGGGTTGTGAGCAGTTTCTTTGCCAGTGCTGCCGTTACCCACAACGTTGTCGAGCCCGTAGCAAGGGTCATGGTAAAATACCTTGCTAATTTTGCGGCAACGGGTAGGGTCGATCTCATCAATTGGGCCTGTGGGGCGGCGGGAGAACTCATTGAGGATCTGGGCAGCTTTAGCGGTGAAGAGATCGAGCAGTTATCGATCAAGGGACCGAAGATCCCTTGGGGAACTGGAACAAAACTATTACCACCATTGCGATATTTTATTAACAAATATAAAGCCGCACCAGCGATCGGCGTTAAACAACCTGCCGCCATCTGTCTGATTATTACTGACGGCATTATCGAGGATCTCGAAGAGGTCAAAGAATACTGTTTTAAGTATGCTCTAGAAATTGCCGATCGCACTAAACCATTTATTAAGCTGCTACTCATTGGTGTGGGCAAAGAAATCGACGAAAAGCAACTTGAAGAACTAGACAATATGTTTGAAGGCAGTCCTGTTAAGGATGCGGCAGGTCGCGATATCGATCTTTGGGACTATCAAGTTGCCGATGACATTCAAATTTTGGAACAGATTTTCAAGGAATTTGTGTCTGCGGAAACAATTGTGACCCATTATGGAAGGATTCTCAATCAAGCAGGCAAGGTTTGCGAAGAGTATAGTTTGGGAGTACCTGCGTTGATGCGCTTTAGGCTACCTGCGGGTTCAACAGCCTTTACCCTTGAGTTTTCAGGTGGCAACGTGACCCAAGATATTACGGAAGCACTTCCCAAGGATACTGATTTTCCTAACCTTACCTAGTCAGCCCAGCCAACGCGATGAAAAGAGGTTCTGGATGAGAGAGTAGTATCGATCGCCATAAACATAAATCATGAATATAAATCATAAATTTAGTTATAAACAAAGCCCAAATGGATAGCCATGCTGCATGAAAATAATTCCGAGACTAATGAATTAGGTGAATTAGGACGTGAAGTTGGTGCAATCAAAGATGAGGGAAAAATTAACCCCAAGAGCTTCCAGATGCCAGCGAATCTGGTAGCAAACGAGTTTGGGGAAGTGAATGTTTTTGGCGATCGCTTCCCATCACCAAACAATCCCATTCCTAACGATCCCAGTCCGCAATGTCGAGTGGAATTCACGATCGCGATGGAGCCAGAGGGGAAATTTGCCGAAGGATGGCGGACTGGTTTAGCCCTAGATGCCAGTGCCTCAATGAAACGCGCCTATGGTCGCAAGGTAGAAGCAAGAGTCGATCCCGAACTCTTGACAACCTATATTAAAGAGGGTCGATTGCGATCCTATTTAGAGGATGGCGAACCCATTCGCAAAATCCAACGCGATGCCTTTGCCGAAATCAAAGAGCGCGGATATGAGGTTAACTATACGGAAAACATCTTGCAGCCCTTGGTGCAAAACTTTACGGCTTACTTAGCCGAGAACTTGGATGGAACAGGAAAAACATCGCTACTCTATTGGGGCTGTGGTGCGGGGGATGAAATCCAAGTTTTGGGAGAATTTGATGCCGTAAGCTGTCAGCAATTAGCGATCGCTGGTCCCGCCACCTTTAAACTGGGAAAGACAACCAAGCTTCTACCCGCGATCGCCTATTTTGCCGATCGCAATCGTCAAGCTCCACGCGGTATTTATATCTTTTTGACCGATGGCAGAATTGATGATTTAGAGGAGGTCAAAAACTACACCAAGGAGCTAGCCCTAGAGATTGCGGTCGGGAAGAGAAACTATTTGAAATTGATTTTGATTGGAATTGGTAATGATGTCGATCGCTACCAATTGCAGGAGTTAGACGATCTCGATACGGGTTTAGATATCGATCTGTGGGATTACAAAATTGCCAGCGAGATGACCAGTCTCACGCAAATATTTGCGGAAGTCGTTAATGACCACCAGATTATTGCCGCGAATGGCGCGATCTATGACGATCGCGGCAACTGTGTCAAAACCTATACCAATGGCTTACCGGCCCGAATAGACTTTGTGATGCCCCATGACTCCCAATGGTTTGAGCTAGTAGTGGGCGATCGCCGCATTCGCCAATCGGTAGTTTTAGGGGCGGCGGCGGCAGTGATCGCACCTTTAGCCGCAAAGAAACTATGGGATTTTGAGACTCCGATACAGGAACCTAATTCAGCCTTAGTCGTTGTGCAGCAACCCGTGATTAACGATCAACCAGCAAAGTCAACGAGCCCATGGAAAATCCTTGCAGCTGTATTGATTGGAATGGCTTTTGCGGGAACGGCGATCGCTTTTGGGATTTTAATTAAGCGATCGGATGATAGTAAATTACAAAAAGCCTCTATTCCCACAATCGTCAAAGAATCCATAATTGAATCGGAAGTAAGTTCAAGCGATCGCTCTAGTAATATTACTGGCTTAAATAATCCATCGAAAGCTAATCCATCCAAAGTTAGCCCATCTAAAACTAATCCATCAGCTAATCCATCCAAAGTTAGCCCATCGAAAGCTAATCAATCAGCTAATCCATCGAAAGTTAATCCCGATGATGGCAAAGCTATTTCTAATAATCCCAATAGTCCAGACATCGCCAACAGTAATAATCAGCTCGGCAATAATAGAGCCAACCCTAGCAATGATAAATCGCTTGATCGCACCGCTAGCAATAGCTCCGAGAAAAGCACCGATAACTCTAGCAATAATTCATCAGTCACTAAAGCAGAAAATAATTCAATCAATAGCGCCCAAAATAGCACCCCAAATAGCGCCCAAAATAGCATCCAGAATAGCGCCCAGAGAGGAAATGGGATCAACCCTACGGGTAGCTTCACAAAAATAACGGGTGATCTGGCGCTAAAGACCGCATTCCCCAATTTCCTCAAGCCTAATCCTAATATCGATAATAATGGGAAAGAACCCAATTCTCGTAATACCAACTCAGGCAATTCAGCGAATAGTTCTCTTAATAATTCTCTCAATAATATAAATGCAGGGAATCCATCCCAAAATGGCGATCGCCTTGTGAATTCGATTTTGCCCGTGGTCAATCCTGACTTAGAGGTAACCATCTTTTTCCCCTCCGACGAATCGCAACTACTTCCACCCGAAGAAGCCAAAATCGATAGTTTTTGGGCAAAGGTGCAGGGAAGGCGCGGCGTGATTCAGGTCAGCGGTCACACCGATACCACTGGAGACTATGCCTATAATCTCGACCTGTCCCAAGCAAGGGCAAATGAAGTAGTGAGAATCCTCCGCGATCGCGGACTTGATAATAACTACAAGGTCACGTTTGAGGCTCTATCTTGGTTGCAACCTCTCAAGAAAAATAACACCGCAAGGGATAACGCCTTTAACCGTCGCGTAGTTTTACAATTTAAAGAGCAACGATAACCAGCGCTGGTTATCGTTGCTCTTTAACTAAGTAGCTAAGCCTAGAAGAGCATACCGCCCGCTACGCGGGCGGTATGCTCTTTGGTTTTGGGTTTTAATTATGCCGAACTACTGATCAGGAAACTCCAAATACTGAGGCGGAACTGATTCCGTTAACCATACTGAGTTTTCCGAACAGAAGAAGACCAATCCATCTTGATGCATTCGTAGCGTATCAACCTGCAAAACTACTGGTTTACCATGTCTCTGACCGACCTTGATCGCTGTGGCGACATCCGCTGATAAATGAACATGTTGGCGCTTTCCAGCCAATAGTCCCTGCTGACGAATTGAATCTAGAAATCGCGTTGCCGTACCGTGAAACAGAGGATTAGGTGGTAATTGGGGATTTAAATCGAGGGTAACCTGAAGAGAATGTCCTTGATTGGCGCGAATTTTTGACTTCTCAGGATTAAATGCAAATCGTTTTTTATCGTTTGTGGCTACTATTTCCTCCAATTGGGCTATGGAGATATCTGTCCCGTTACGCTTTGCCAACTCAATTAAGCGATCGACCTCGACCCAGCCATGCTCGTCTAAGGTCAAACCAATTATTTCTGGCTGATGACGGAGCACGAGACTCATAAATTTACTGAGATGGACTAAATTTTTATCCATAACCTTTGGTTTAAAAATTGAAATGCCTGTATAGTCGTTTACAATGGTAATGGTTAGTTTTTTTACCTTTTGCGGTATGCTCTAACCTTAAAAATTATGTAACCCTGAGGACATAAGCGAATGCTACATCGCAAAATATATCAACTTTGTGAAGCCAAGAGCGATGTTTGGATTTACCTGAGGGATCAGGGACGTTGGCTAGAAAGAGCCAAGATATTGGATATTGAAGGCGACGTGGTAACAATACGTTACGAGACTGAGGATGAAGACGAGGTTTGCTCTTGGGAAGAAATGGTCAGATTAGAGAGTATTGGTGCTGTTACTCAAAGATTATCTTCATTTACCAAAACAGGGATGTCATCCAGCGATCTGTTGGTGTCCGATGATTGTCCTGAAGCTGAGCAAATTCGCCCCCGTATCGATCCTGATAAATAAGGACAAAGGGGTGCGGATCACTCCTTTGTTTCAGCCATAGAGTGGACGCTTTGCGTTCACTCTATTTTATGTGTATATGAGATTAAACCGATGCAACCTGCCGATCTGACCGCACTTGTAGCTTTGACCCATGAGCTAGATCTAGCTTGTGTGCCTGCGAGGTTAGAGCAGGTGTATCAAAGCGATCGCCATACAATTCATTTACAATTACGAACTTTAGAGAAGAAGCAATGGTTATTGCTATCGTGGCATCCCCAAGCCGCTCGCTTACATCTATGTACGCCGCCGCCCAAGCAGCCCGATACTTTCACCTTTAGTCAACAGATTCTCCATCAGGTAGCAGGATTTGCCCTTGTCTCAGTGAAACTAACGAGTCCGTGGGAACGGGTGGTCGATCTACAATTTGCCAAGCGTCCCGATGATGAGGTGCAATGGCATCTCTATCTCGAAGTAATGGGCAAGTATAGCAATGCCATTTTAGTAAATGCCCATGGGGAAATCGTCACCGCCGCCCATCAAGTCAGTAGCAAGCAATCACGGGTGCGTCCCATCCAAACAGGCGATCGCTATGCCTTACCCCCTGCTCTCCTCGAAGCAATTCCCCATCTCGATGAATCCTTTGATTCATGGCGCGATCGCTTGATTTTGATTCCGAAAGAAATTAAGCGCAATTTGGTGAGTAATTACCGTGGAGTGAGTTCGTCCCTAGTGCGATCGCTATTGGCAGCAGCTCACCTCAATGGCGATCGCAATGTGACTGATTTAACCAGTACCGAATGGGAAGCACTATATCAAGCTTGGCAAATCTGGCTAACCTGTATTGATCAAAAGATTTTCTATCCACATTTGGAAGTCAAAGGATATGCCCTCACCCCTAGCCTAAGTCTCGACAGATCCCCCTCAATCCCCCTTAAAAAGGGGGAAGAAGATAATTCTCCCCCCTTTTTAAGGGGGGCTGGGGGGGATCTACCCCCCCCGCTATCAGTTAATGAATTTTGCGATCGCTACTATTCCCAACAAACAGGACAGGTTGCGTTTCAGCAATTGCACCAACAAATTAGTCAAGCAATTCACAATCAGCTCGCAAAGTTAACGATTAAAGAGAAAGAATTTCTCGATCGCTGGCAACTCTCGACCCAAGCCGATGATTTTAAAGATAAAGCCGATTTGTTAATGGCGCATTTGCATCTCTGGGAAATCGGGATGAAGGAGATTAAACTGACCGATTTCCATTCAGCCGCCCCCGTCATCATTCCCCTTGATCCAACGCTAAATGCCCAGCAGAATGCGCAATCCTTTTATAAAAAGCACCAAAAACAAAAACGCGCAGCCTTAGCGATCGCACCACTTCTAGAATCAGTCCAACAGGAAATCAATTATCTCGAACAGGTTGCCACGGCGGTTAGTCTATTGGAGATAACGGAACTTCCTGCCTTACAAGAAATTCGTACCGAACTCGCTCAGCAAGGATATCTCAAGGTCACTGCCGAATACGCGCCACGCACGAAAAATAGTAAAGGTGGCAAAAATAAAAGCAATCGCACCAAACAAGAAGAGATTCCCGACTGTCATCGGTTTACAACCCCCAATGGATTTGAAGTTTGGGTGGGAAGGAATAATTACCAAAATGATTTGATTTCATTCCGTATTGCAGGAGAGTACGATCTTTGGCTCCATGCCCAAGAAATTTCTGGCAGTCACGTACTGCTGCGATTACCTGCGGGGGCGATCGCCGATGACCAAGATCTGCAAACCGCCGCTAATTATGCCGCCTATTACAGTCGCGCTCGACAAAGTGATCAAGTACCTGTAGTCTGCACCATTCCTAAGTATGTCTTTAAGCCCAAAGGAGCAAAACCGGGAATGGTCGTTTATACCCACGAAAAGATTATTTGGGGACAGCCCACTAGTTTGAGATTATAGGAGTATAAAGATGAGTGGCGGCGCTTTGCGCCACCACTCATCTTTATACTCCATAGCTGCCGCCAGTTTTGTTAGGACAAAACCCAATAGAGAGTTGCGGCGCTTCGCGCCGCAACTCTCTATTGGGTTTTGTCCTGACTTAAGTGAATATAGCTATATTTCTGGTTTAGAATGGATAAATGATGACTAGCGCTGATCACAAATCCTTCAGTGAGAGAGATGTTTGCACTAAGCTGATTACGCCAGCTTTGCAGCAAGCGGGATGGGACTTGCTCGAACAAATTCGCGAAGAGGTGACGCTGACTCAGGGACGGGTATTTGTGCGCGGCAAGGGAATGACCATGCGCGGCGATCGCAAAAGGGCGGATTATCTCCTTTCTTATAAACATAATTTGCCCTTGGCGGTGATTGAGGCAAAGGATAATAATCATTCTGTCGGGGCAGGGATGCAACAGGCGATCGCGACGGGAGCTTTGATCGATGTGCCGTTTGTGTATTCATCGAATGGGGATGCTTTTTTAGAGCGCGATCTGAGTAATCCTGAACGAGTTACGGAGAGGGAAATTGCGCTAAATGCCTTTCCTTCGCCAGAGGAGTTGTGGTTGCGTTACTGTGTTGGCAAGGGGATTACGCCTGAACTTAAACCCTTGGTGGAGCAGAGTTATTATCCCAGTGCCGATCGCCGACAGGCGCGGTATTACCAAACGATCGCCATTAATCGCACGGTGGAAGCGATCGCCAAGGGACAGAAGCGAATTTTGTTAGTCATGGCAACGGGAACGGGTAAGACTTATACGGCTTTTCAGATTATGTGGCGATTGTGGAAAGGCAAGCAGGCAAAGCATATTTTGTTTTTAGCCGATCGCAATATTTTGATCGAGCAAGCCCATACTAACGATTTCAAACCCTTTGGCGGCGCAATGACCAAAATCAAAAAGCGGCAAATCGATCAGTCCTATGAGATTTATTTGGCGCTATATCAGGCGATTACGGGTAATGAAGAAGACAAGAATATTTATAAACAATTTGCACGGGACTTTTTCGATCTGATCGTGATTGATGAATGTCATCGGGGTAGTGCGGCGGAAGATTCGGCATGGCGCGAAGTATTGGAATATTTCTCTAGTGCGACGCAAATCGGCTTGACGGCTACGCCCAAGGAGACGGAGGCTGTCTCGAATATCGATTATTTTGGCGAACCGATTTACACCTATTCACTGAAGCAGGGCATTGATGATGGTTTTCTTGCGCCCTATAAGGTGATCAAGATTGATTTGGATCGGGATCTGGATGGTTGGCGACCCAAGTTAGGACAGCGCGATAAGTATGGCAACTTGATCGAGGATCGGGTTTATAACCAGAGGGATTTTGATAAAACTTTAGTGATTGAGGAGCGCACACTGTTAGTGGCGCAATTGGTGACGGACTATCTCAAGTCCACCGATCCCTATGCCAAGACGATCGTATTTTGTGAAGATATTGACCATGCGGAACGGATGCGACAGGCGCTAGTGAATGCCAATGGCGATCGCGTTAAGGAAAATGCTAAATATGTGATGCGAATTACGGGGGATGAAAAGGAGGGTAAGGCTCAGCTATACAATTTCATCAATCCTGAGGAACGCTATCCCGTAATTGTGACGACTTCGGAGCTTTTGACGACGGGCGTAGATGCGAAGACTTGCAAGTTGATTGTGATCGATCAGGTCATTAATTCAACGCCGAAGTTTAAGCAAATCGTGGGCAGGGGAACGCGCATTGATGAGGAACATAACAAGCTGTTCTTCACGATTATGGATTTCAAGAAAGCGACAATAAAGTTTAGCAATCCTGAGTTTGATGGCGATCCTGTGCAGATTTATGAACCACAGCCCGATCAGCCTGTTTCGCCACCTGAACCTATGAACTATGACGATGATGATTTTGCCGAAAATCAGCGTGTTTCCGAAAGGCGCGATCGCTATGTGGTGGCGGGCGAATCAGTAGATGTGGTGGCGATCCGCGAGCAGTATTTGGGTAAGGATGGCAAATTATTAACCGAGGCGATTCGGTTCAAGGCTTCGCAAGCGATTCAGGGTAAATATGGCACGATCGCGAGCTTTTTGCGGCGTTGGCAAGAACTGGAACGCAAAGGGGCGATCGCTACGGAATTAGAGGAGCTAGGAATATCGGTAGCGATGCTCGAAAATGAGGTGGGTCAAGAGTTTGACCTATTTGATTTGATCTGTCATGTTGCCTTTGACCAACCACCCCTGACTCGTCGTGAGCGGGCTGCCCAAGCGCGAGCCCAAATGCAAAAACAAAACTATTTTGCGAAGTATGGCGATCGCGCAAGGCAAGTTTTGGAAAAGCTATTGGAGAGATATGCGGATTCAGGAATTGAGGAGATTGAGAAGCTAGATTTGCTGAAAGTGCCACCCTTTACGGAGTTTGGTAAACAGTTGGAAATTGTGCGACTATTTGGTGGTAAGCAGGGATATTTTCAGGCGATCGCTGATTTAGAAAATGCTTTGTATCAGGAGGTTAGTTAATCAATAATGTCTATAAGTACTACTGTTAAAGCAATTCAAGACATCATGCGGAAGGATGCGGGTGTGGATGGGGACGCACAGCGCTTGAGCCAGTTGGTGTGGATGATCTTTTTGAAGGTGTTTGATGCGCGGGAAGAAGAATTGGAACTGGATGATGATTATAAATCGCCAATTCCTGAAGCTTTGCGTTGGCGGACTTGGGCGATCGCTGAAGGTGGGATTACGGGCAGTGAATTATTAGATTTTATCGATCGCCAGTTGTTTCCGACCTTGAAGGGGTTAGTGGCGAAGGCGGATGAACGGGGGCGCATGGTGGGGCGCGTGTTTGAGGATGCCAATAACTATATGAAAAATGGCACGCTGATCCGTCAGGTGATCAATAAGCTGAATGCGATCGATTTTAATAAGCAGCAGGATCGGCATCAGTTTGGCGATATTTACGAAAAATTATTAAAGGATTTGCAGGGGGCGGGTAATGCGGGTGAATACTATACGCCCCGTGCGGTGACGCAATTTATTGTGGATATGGTGAATCCGCAGTTGGGAGAGGTGGTGCTCGATCCTGCCTGTGGGACGGGTGGCTTTTTGACCTGTGCCTTGGAGCATTTGCGCCAGCAGTCACAATCGGCGGATGATGTGGTGACTTTGCGCGAGACAGTGCGTGGTGTGGAGAAAAAGCCTCTGCCCTATCACCTTTGCATTACCAATTTGATTTTGCATGATCTCGATTTGCCAAGGTTAGAGCATGACAATACGCTATCCCGTCCGTTGCTCGATTACAGCAATCGCGATCGCGTAGATATCATCATCACCAATCCACCCTTTGGCGGCATGGAGGAGGATGGGATTGAGAGTAATTTCCCTACGGCGTTGCGGACTCGCGAGACTGCGGATTTGTTTTTGGTGTTGATTATGCATTTGCTCAAGGATGGCGGACGCGGGGCAGTGGTGCTGCCCGATGGGACGCTCTTTGGTGAGGGTGTGAAGACAAGGATTAAGGAAAAGTTGTTAGAGGATTGCAATTTACATACGATCGTCCGCTTGCCGAATGGGGTATTTAATCCCTATACGGGCATTAAGACAAATTTGCTATTTTTTACAAAGGGTGAGCCAACTCAGGAGATTTGGTATTATGAGCATCCCTATCCGCAGGGTGTGAAGTCCTATAACAAAACGAAGCCGATTCATATTAGTGAGTTCGATCGCGAAAAGTCTTGGTGGGGCGATCGCATGGAAAATGAGCTAGCTTGGCGGGTAAGCATTGATGAGATTCGGGCTAATAATTACAATCTTGATATCAAGAATCCCCATGCGGCGGAGGTTAATCATGGGGATTTTGAGGATCTGTTAGCGGATTATGCGTCGTTGATGGCGGGTTTGAGCGAGACGAGAAATGCTTTGAAGCAGGAGCTTATGGAGTCATTAAGTTAGCGGTTGGTGTAGATTGATCTGACGGAGTACTATAGCTAGGAGGTGGATAAATAAAGCATTATGAAAAATACTCGTTACATAACTGCAACTGTTTTAGATGGCAATCGCCTTGAGATTGAAACGCCTGATTTACCAATTGGGCAAACGATTGAGGTGATTCTAGTAATTCCTGAAACTTTACAATCTTCTCTTACGCTGAGCGATCGCTATGCTTTTTTGAAACTGCCGATCGCTGAGCGTCAAAAGGTTTTGAGTATGCAGGCTGAGGCGATGGTAGAACATTATGAAAATAATACTGAGTGGAAAGATTTGATGACGGGTGACATTGTTGAATAATGAAATTCAAGAATATGATTTGGTGGCGTTGACTGAGGATGCGATCGCCTTACATAAGGTGACACATCAGCCGATTGTGTTGCGTCGAGGTTAGATGGGGACGGTGTTGATAAAGATGACAAAATTTGACAATTTTTGTTAAAGCGATAAAGTGTTATTAGTCTAATTGCCAATTCATTTAGTGGGAGGTTTGCAGTTATGACAACTCTTAACGTCTCTTTGCCTGATGCAATGCGAGATTTTATTCAGGAGCAAATTCAGGCTGGTAGTTACAGCACGGTTAGTGAGTACCTGCGCTATTTAATTCGCCAAGAGCAAAAGCGCGTTGCACAAGAAAAGTTAGATGCGATGTTATTGGAGGGGTTGAATAGTGGTGAATCGGTAGAGATGACTGATGAGCTATGGGATCAGATGCGATCTCGTCTTGTGGATAAGCTTCAGCAAAAGGCAAAGAATGGCTAAAAAGATTCTTGTCAAGCCAAGTGCTGTAAGCGATTTACAAAATATTTTTGAATACTTTGCTGAACACAATTCAGAGGTTGCTCTGAAATTTTTTGATGCGGCGAGACAGACTTTTGCTCATTTGGCACAAATGCCTAATATGGGTAAGCGATATTCGTCCAATCATTCTAGATTTGGTGATTTACGACAATGGGCAGTAAAAGGATTTAGAAAATATTTGATTTTCTATTTGATAAGTGATGAACAAATTGAAGTCGTGAGAGTGATTCATGCGGCTCAAGATCTGGAGGTGATTTTTGAGGAGGATGATTAATGACTGTTGCTGATACTTTTTTTAAACAATTTGAGATTCTTGCGGATGCGCCTAATGCTGTGCCGAAGTTGCGTGAGTTGATTTTGCAGTTGGCTGTGCGCGGTAAGCTTGTCTCTCAAGATCCAAATGATGAACCTGCTTCTATTTTAATTAAAAAGATTCAATCTGTTAAAGATTCAATAAAGAAAAGACGCACTAAAAACATTGAGCCTCCAGCATTGCTTACGGATATAGAAATTCCATTTAAAATTCCTTATGCTTGGCAATGGGCTAGGTTTAGTCAGGTTTCTATTTGCCGAGATGAAGAGAGGATTCCTATTGAAAAATCTATTAGAGAGAATCATCAAGGAGTATATGATTATTATGGAGCTTCTGGGATAATTGATAAATTTGATGATTATATTTTTGATAAGCCATTACTTTTAATAGGTGAAGATGGAGCAAATCTCGTTAACCGATCCACCAAAATTGCATTTCTTGCTTATGGTAAATATTGGGTTAATAATCATGCTCATGTAATAGATAGTATTTCTATAGATTGTCTGAAATATCTAGAGGTTTTTATTAATGCAATTGATTTAAAGCCATTTTTAACAGGTACTGCTCAACCTAAAATGAGTCAGTCAAAAATGAACTCTATTCCAATAGCTTTTCCTCCGCTTAATGAACAGAAGAGGATTGCGGAGAAAGTTGATAAATTGATGGAGTGGTGCGATCGCTTAGAGAAGCAACAGCAACAACGCCGCGAAACCTGCATAAACCTCAATCGTGTCGCCTTAACCCAACTAACCACCGCAAAAACTACTGACGAATTTAGCGATCGCTGGCAAAAAGTCCGCGACAATTTCGATCTGCTCTACAGCCTCCCCGAAAATGTCTCCCAACTCCGCCAAACAATTCTCCAATTAGCCGTAATGGGCAAACTCGTAAAACAAGATCCTAACGATGAACCAGCTTCTATCTTGTTGCAAAGGGTTAAAAACAAAAAGGATAAGAAGGAAAAACAACTATTTGATATTGATCGCCAATTAATGTACTTGAACTTACCCCAAAATTGGTCTTGGACAAGGATTGGTAGTCTTTCTAAAGCGATAGAGTATGGTACATCTCATAAAGCAGATGAATTTATAGATGCTGTTCCCGTACTAAGGATGAACAATATTCGTAATGGAAAAATTGTATTTGAGAATTTAAAATATCTTTCCGATTCAATAGACGACTTACCAAAACTGTATTTACAAAATGGTGACTTGCTGTTTAACCGAACTAATAGCGCTGAGTTAGTTGGCAAAACAGGATTGTATCGAGGTGAAAACAATAAATATACTTTTGCATCTTATTTAATTCGTATAGCCCTATTTTTAGAGGATATTAGCCCTGAGTTTGTCAACCTTGCCATGAACTCTAATTTTTATCGTCAAACTCAAATTGCTCCAGAAATAACGCAACAATGTGGACAAGCTAACTTTAATGGAACAAAACTAAAAAACTCAATTATTCCACTTCCTCCACTCAACGAACAAAAACGCATTGTTGCGAAAGTTGAGGAAATGATGAGACTTTGTGATGGATTGGAAGCAAAGCTCAAGGAAGCAGAAACAAATCGACAAAAACTACTAGAGTCAGGTATCCGTAAAGTCTTGAGCCAAATTTGAAACCAGCTAGACTGACTAGAATCTATTTAAGAATTACTTTCGAGTACTCAAAATTCTAAAAGATCCCCCTCAATCCCCCTTAAAAAGGGGGAAGAATTAATTCTCCCCCCTTTTTAAGGGGGGCTGGGGGGGATCTAGACAATTCTTAAATTGGTTCTTAGATATAATCTTTATAAGCTCATTACAAGCACAAACAAATGACTTGTACAGATGAAAAGCTCGATCGCTTTGCCGAAAAAGTAGACACTTTGATTGATGGCATGAATCGACAAGGCGATCGCATTTCCGCAACAGTCGAACGTCAAGCGATCGTAGCCGAACAACAAGCAGAGGTCGCAGCCCAACAAGCCGAAAGTATCCGACTACTCATAGAAATGCTTAACCGCAAACAAGCCTAAATTTTTACCTTTTACTACGTTATCCGCAAAGGGAAATCAAAATGACATCAGAAATTACCAACAAACTAAGCCAAATCGAGACAGCTTTACTATCCTTAGCTCAGTCCGTACAAACTCTCACCGAAGAATCTCAATCCTTAAGGCAAGAATTACGCTCCACCAATAGCAATATTAATAACCTCGTAGAGCATCTTTACACCCGTCGCGATGTCGTCGCCAATGACGTAGTAGATATTAAAGACGAAATTTATCAAATCAAAGAAGTAACTAAACAACAAAACTCCACCGCAGAACGCTACGCCATCTCAGCCCAAACCCAAGCCGAAAGCATCCGACTACTCATAGAAATGCTCAACCGCAAACAAGCCTAAAAAAGATTATGATCAGCAAGCTTCGACCTACTGATCAACCGTTTTAAACCCAAGCCACCATGCTAAGTTCGACTAAAGAACTTCTAGAAACCGCCCGCCGCAACTCCTATGCGATCGGAGCCTTTAACATTTACAACTTAGAAGGCGTAAAAGCCGTAGTCAACGCCGCCGAAATCAGTCGCAGTCCCGCCATGCTGCAACTACATCCCAGCGCTCTCATCTATGGCAAACTTCCCCTAGTCAAACTCTGCCTCGAATCCGCCAAATCGGCAAATGTACCGATCGCCATTCACCTCGATCACAGCACTTCCGCTAGCGATATTCGCTTAGCCCTAGATGCAGGCGTGCGATCGATTATGGCAGATGGCTCTCCCATGACCTATGCGAAGAATTTAGAATTTACTAGAGAAATGACCGCACTCTCCCATAAATTCCATGCAGTGGTCGAAGCGGAAATTGGCAGAATCAGTGGAACAGAAGATGGATTAACGATCGCCGAAAAAGAAGCCAAAATGACCGATCCTATCCAAGCTGTAGAATTTGTGAATCAAACTAAAGTCGATGCCCTCGCTGTGACGATCGGCAATGTCCATGGTGAATATAAAAGCCCACCCCGTTTAGACTTTGACCGTCTCGAAAAAATTCGCAGCCTGATCGATATTCCCTTAGTTTTGCATGGCGCGTCAGGATTACCTGCGGCGATGATCCAGCGATCGATTCAGTTGGGAGTCTGTAAATTTAACGTCAATACAGAAGTACGCCAAGCCTATATGCAAGCCCTCAAGCTGGAAATCTGTGGAGATAGTCCCAAGGATTTATTAGAGATCGCAGGAGAAGCGATCGCCGCCATGCAAGAGGTAATTATCGATAAACTCGAACTTTTTGGTTCCGTTGGCAAAGCCCATTTACATGACAATCCCTATGCCGCAATGCTAGCAGGGCAGGCTCACGTCTAGACGATAGCACCTCGTAATTCTGGCAACACCCCGTAACTGACTGGCATACCATTGGGAAACGCGATCCTGCCCTGCGATCGCACTAACAGCAATGCCATTATGCCCATGCTCCTTGCCCGAACTATGGATATATTCGCCATTACCAATATAAATACCCACATGGGTTGCCTTGATGGGACTGCCAAAAAAGATCAGATCACCAACTTGAATTTCATCCCAAGCAAGGCGATCGCCAAAGGCTTCTTGCTGATAGGCATCGCGAGGAATCCAAACTCCGCTCGCCGCAAAAGCAGCCTGCATTAAACCCGAACAGTCATAATTTGGCGCAACCGTACCACCCCAAAGATATTCATTGGGTGTTGCCATCGCGGTTTGGATAAAATTAATTACTGCGGGTAGGCGATCGCCTATTTCTTCAGCACTTAAATCTGGCGGCAAGTTGGCAATATAATCCTGAAAATTACTTGGCTCCAAATTTTCTAGATCCTCAAGATCTAGCAATCCCTCATAACCATCTTCGAGTAACTGAATTTTTAAAAAGTTTGCCTCGGAAGCGATCACTTGCAAATATCGACCTTTAGCCATCTGCGTCGCAAGGCGATCGAGTCTTGGCGAATCATAAATATTCAGGTCAACCAAACTGCGATAGAGCATAGCGCTATTCCCCTGTATTCTTCTAAATATAGCTATAAAACCCTAAAACCTGCGGCGCACGCGCAGCCTGCGCCGCAGGTTTTAGATCTGGATTTTAATTATTTTAATTATGCTGAGGTACTTATATTCCCAGAGTATGTTTTAAAGCGCGATCGATTTCTAGGGTAGGAAGGAAGCCGATCGTACTGTAAATAGCCGAAATATTTACAGTGGTGAGATTGTCAGTCATAACCACAGAATCCGTCAATAAACCCGATTGCTTACCAGAGAGAGTATTTAGGGGAATCAAGATCCGACTAGGATGCATACTTCTGACCACACGACTAGTAATCATCGCCACGATTACCTGTGGCAGCCCTGTTTGGAGATTATTAGCTTGCACGATCGCCGCAGGTCTAATCTTTGCCGTACTCAAATCGGAATTAGGAAAAACTAGCAGAACTACGTCACCACGCTTAATATTTTTTTGCTGCATGGTAGTTATCGTAGATGCTCATTTCGGGACTATCCCACTCCTCAGCAAAGGTCATCAGACTCGATCGCAAAATATGTGCTTGGGACTTACTAATATCCAGAGAGGCTAAGTCAATGTCACCGCTAGACTTCAGAAAAGTCACAATCACTCTAGTACCGTCAGATATGCCTGTGGGGAGATCGGCAATCTCGATCTGTCCGTTGTGGTATAAACCTTCAAAGCTTGCGAGCATAAAAACTTCTCTGTAAATTTAGTTTGTATAGCTACAGTCCCTTGACTTAGGACAGGTCAAAACCCAAGAATTGATGGGCGGCGCGTCGCCCATCAGTTCTTAAAGTGACATCTATAAAATACCAAAATCTCAACGATCAAACGCAAACTGTATTGAAAATGTAAGTAGCTAAAACCTAGAAGAGCATACCGCCCGCTACGCGGGCGGTATGCTGTCTGAATTCTTAGCTACTTATTGAATTAGTACGAACTACGGGTTGCATTATCATACTTTGCTGCTAGTATGTGTGCATCAAATTTGAAAACTTAAAAAGTGAGCTAGCGATAGCCGTGACCGTGCAGCTTCCCCCCCTCCCCGAAATTCATCATCCCAAGATTCAAGCTCTGTTTCAGAAAAGCGATCGCGAACTCGTGACACTATTTCAAAGACATCCTGAAGAGGGTCAGTATTTTGCGGCAATTTTTTGTCGTTATGGACAGGTGCTGTATACCCTGATTGGCACGGCAACGCGATCGCCAGTACAGTCAGACTACTTATTTGTAAAGACTTGGGAATATATCTATCACGAGATGCGAGTGCTAGACCTGCGGGTAACTACCCCCCGTCTGTCCTTGCAAAGCTGGCTGATTAATATTGCAGCCATGATGATTAATCGTGCTGAAGTACCTCCTGTCGAAGACATTCAATATTCGCTCAAGGATACGCCACCCGTATTTTGGTGTTACCTCAATCAAGCCCTGAATCAAATGGCTGGTAACCTCCGTCTGATACTATTATTGTCTCAAACTTTTCAGTGGAGCCACACGCGCATCGCGGCTTACTTACATGCTGAAGGTGAAAACATCTCAGCTAGTGATGTTAAACAACTTCTAGTCAAGGCTTACCATGCCTTAGAAGAAGCCCTTCCCGAAGATATCCGAGACATTTACCTAGCTCAAACCCCCGTTACTGCCTGAGGTAAAGATTATGCAAACATTGAGTCCCACCATCTCCCCCACCATTTCTCCCACCATTTCCAAAGCAAACAGCTCAAGGGTCGCGGAAGCAGAAAATGATTTTTTGCCAGCGATCGCTCAAGCTTCAGTCTTACAAACCGCCTTGGCTGGTTTGGATGCGAACCTCAATGATGAGCTAGATCGTTATCGCCATTGGATAGCAAACGGACAGACCATCTCCTATCTCAATCCCTTTAGACCTCGTACTGTCTCCACCCAATCGATCTGGACATCGCCGAGTCTATCCGATGCGCTTTCTCCACTCGCCCCCATTGGAGATAATAACCCTAGCGATCGCCCACGCACGATCCAAATGCCAGTCATGCCAGCCCTAGGGACGGGCTCCCCAGCAGTTAATATCAATCTAGACAAGGCTGAGCTATATAATTTTAAAGGTTTAGAGACTCTGCAAAACCTCGAACACCTCCATAATGACTACGACACAGATGGCTTAGAGCCACAAAATCATGCTCGAAATCAAGCTCAAAATCAAGCTCAAAACATAGCTGACGTTCAAGGTATTAACGGGTTTGGCACGACAAACGGGCTAGACTCGCCCACGATGGCAAAATTGCCCGTACCCGATGATGATGATATTCTGCAAAGTTTTGCCAATGACTATGCTGATTACTACCAAGAAGCAGCCGAGCAGGAATCAGCCTATGCCATTCCCCATTCCCCACAAGAAAAAAGTGCATTCCGCAGCTTAATGAATCCTGTAGGGATTATCTCCCTATTATTATTGCTCTGTTCGAGTGCAGCGATCGGCTATTTAATGGTCGATCCATCTGGGGTGGTCAAGCTTTTCAAACCTGAGGCACGCCCTAAAAATGCCCAAGTCGAAACGAAGAAAGAAGACTTAGGCAGCGATATCAATCTGCAAAATCAGCAAAAGGCAAATGATTCCTTAAGTTTTGTGCCCTTTGCAGGGGATAAGACTACAGCCGATCGCACGATTGATAGCTTGACCAAAAATAAGCCCTTAACTAATGCTCCCAAGAATCCGTTAACTAACTCATCCGCGAAATCATCAAGTTTATTTGTGCCAAATACTAGTTTTGTCCCTAGTACACCCCTACGTACCGTCCCATCCGCAAACCTATCTTCCAGTTCGATTGCCCCCTTACCTTCGGTGTTAGCGCCACTCGAAAATAGCTACAATCCACCCGCCCGAACCAATAGCTCTGCACCGACCTATACCCCACCTGCCCCGAAATCTTCCTCAAGGTCGAATGTCCCTAAGACTAATACTGCCGCCGCACCTACTGTTCCAAATACTACTGTTTCAAATACTACAGTCCCAAATACTACAGTCCCAAATACTACAGTTTATGTTACGCCGCGCAATAATACTGCGGTGAAGTATGCTGCACCAATATCATCGGGCACTCCCAATGCGCCAACCTCATCCAATAGCTATCGCGTAGTTGTCGAAAATAGTTATGCCGCTAGCGCTCAACAAGTGGAACGCGATGCCTATGTACGCCCTAGCGACGGACAGGTACAGGTTGGTTCCTATCGCGACCCCAATGCGGCTCAACAGAGAATTGAGCAATTGCGCCGTCAGGGAATTCCTGCCAGAATTGAGTGATACCAAGTTAAGAAATGGCTACGCCATTTCTTAACTTGAAAAACCTAGTAAGTAGTTCAACGTAATTAAAAACCAAAACCAGAGAGCGTACCGCCCGCTACGCGGGCGGTACGCTCTTCTAGGTTTTAAGTTTACTTATCTAACTACTTAGTATCAATTCACTGAAGTGAGCCAATACTTCTACACAACGAACGCAGTTATTAGCGAGACGCAAAAATATATGCACTTTTTTTACGATGCGATCGCCTGTGGCTTCCTTGCCGCTCTCACTTGGATGGGTCTAGTATGGATGTCACCCGATCGCCCGATTGATTCAGGCAAAGCTTGGGTGCAAGGGGTGAGCCTTGTGGCGATCGCCAATATATTAGTGTGGATTGTCTTAGCAGGTTTTAATTTGAGATTAATTCCGCTATGGGCCTTCTGCTTTTTGGGGGTGAATGTGGCGATCGCCTACTTAGTCTTTCCCCTATGTGAAGGAATTAAAATCCCCCGTATTTGGGCCTTAGCGATCCATCCCATAGCGATCGCAGTGATGAGTATATTGCTAGGTGGCGCAGTCGGAATTCTCTAGTGATGGGAATGAGGATGGGGGCGGCGCTTTGCGCCGCCCCCATCCTCATCTATTTGACTGAGAAATTAAGAAATATCAGCATAATGCCAAAGGCAAGCATTCCCACAGCAAATACGGACAACGCATTGGTAACTTGCTCTGAGAATTGCATCACTTCCGCCGCAATTACTTCTGGAGTCTTGTAACGATCTGCCCACCAGAAGTAGCTGAGGGTAAAGGCTGCTCCGAGAAACAGGATGATAAACAAAGTAAAACCGATCAAAGGGGTATACAACATATTTCCTTAACTCCTCTTTGTGATGTGACAATCCCAACAACAACTTCAACAATAGTTCCCAAAATAACGCTGTAGCGAATGCTGCGCGTGCGCTACAGATTGTGATTCTGGGTTTTAATTATGCCCAGCCACTTACCTTAGTGAATTCATTAGTGAATTGTTGTTAGGGACTTGCTATTAATTAAAGTACTCAAGTACCTGTGGCTCCAACTTCGCTCAGCCAACCTTAACGAAGCGGACTAGACTGGTATTTAGTCTAGTCAAGGCATGAGTTTAATTAGTAACAATCGCTACTAGCTATAATTCTATTTGCATAGAGTAAATTGTTTCCATTATCGCTTTTCTTTCTCTATTTTGGTTTGAGCGATATTTGAAAATTTGTTAAGTAGTTCGGCATAATTAAAAACCAAAACCAGAGAGCATACCGCTCGCTGCGCAGGCGGTATGCTCTTCTAGGTTTTATAGCTGTCGCCAAGTGTATTAGGAAGAATTGAGTGGCGGCGCTTCGCGCCGCCACTCAATTCTTGGAGTTTGATTTGTCCTCATTCAAGTGACTGTAGCTATAAGTTTACTTATGCCTAGCTACTTACAATTAGAGATTGGGCTACCCAAGTCAGCAGTTGGTACAGGGTTTTCGGAAAGATAGCCCTATCCATTCATCAATCTGTTCGCGATCGCCTAAGGAGAAACCTGCGGCAAGCATCGCGTTAGTCACATCTTCAAGACGATCGCTGGTATAGCCTGCGGTAATTAAAATTCCCTCATGGTCGGGAGTGGAACGTAAGGTTTTATAAAATTCATCGGCAAGGGAAATATGCACCCGCGCCAAGATATTTGCCACGATCAGATCGAACTTTTGGTCGGGCGCGATCGCAGGGACGGCAACAGCATGACCACCCATCCAATGTCCTAACTGGCTAGCGCTACCGAGGCTGGCACACATTGCCGTCACCCGATCCGTAACGTGGTTGCGTTGTAAGGCATCTTGCGTAGCTGCAACCGCCACAGGATCGTTATCGATCGCGATCGCCTTTGCGCCAAGTTTGGCGATCGCTACGCTGAGAATCCCCGACCCTGAACCCAGATCCAGCGCATAAAGAGAAGGCTTAACGTGACGCTCTAGCAATCGCAAACTGAGAATTGTGGCGGGGTGCAATCCACTACCAAAGGCAAGGCTGTTTTGAAGGCGAAGCACAATTTCCTGCGGATTACTTGCTTGATAGGTTGAGTCAGCCGCTAGCACAACAAAGCGATCGCCAATTCTTCTAATTAAAGAATTTGCCAAATTGGGGAATGATTCTTCTTTAGTCGATCTCTGTTCGACGATAAAGATTTGTGGTTCGTCAGTCATGCCAGTTCGATGCAAGGGCTTGAGAAGATCGACGATCGCATCGATACGTTGATGGATTTGGGCATCTTCAAGTAAATACATTTGGATTGTAAATGTCCATTTTTTACTGTGATCGCTAGATTCGTAAATATGCAGATCTTCAGCCGCGATCGCGTTGGCGAGTAAGGTACAAACCCAATCTAAGCCTTCATTGGTAGTATCAAGAGTAAGTTCGATCCAAGCCATACTGCCATCACAAATATCAATTTTCTCAATGATGTTATCGCAACTGCGATCGCATTGCATTATCAAAAACGAAGGAAGAGAAGGTTGGCGCGAAGTGCCAACCTTCTCTTCCTCCATAGTTTTTTAAAAACTAAACATAGTAAGTAGTTCGGCATAATTAAAAACCAAAACCAGAGAGCAGACTGCCCGCGCAGCGGGCAGTCTGCTCTCTGGTTAATGGCGTAGCCATTTCTTAACTTGGTTTTACATAGGCTGATGGCAAGTGATGCAATGGAACGCGCCACCGCCTAAGAGAATATGTTTGGCGGAAAGTCCGATCGCTTGACGGGTAGGAAAATGCTTAGCAATTTCCTGAACTGCTATTTCGTCATTGACCGAGCCGTAGGTGGGAACAATCACACTATCGTTAGAGATATAGAAATTCAGATAGCTGGCAGGCATGATTTCGCCTTCATCATCTAGGACTAGATTTGGCGATGGAATCTTGATGACATTCAACTTACGTCCCTTAGCATCGGTCATCTCTTCCAATTGGGCGGCAATATCCTGAAGAACTTGATAATTGGGATCGTCCTCAGTGGGCTGCATACACATGACCGTATGGGGTGCAATAAAACGCGCGATCGTGTCGATATGTCCATCGGTATGATCGTTGAGCAATCCTTCTTCAATCCAGAGAATCTTTTCTACTCCCAAGGCATTTTTTAAGCCCTCCTCGATCGCGGTATGATCCATCTGTGGATTGCGGTTCGGGTTAAGCAAGCATTGCTTAGTAGTAAGACAAGTTCCTTCCCCATCAACCTCGATCGCACCGCCTTCTAAGACCCAATCAAATTCAAATTTTGGCAGATCGAGAGTTTGGAGAATCCGATCGGCTACGCGATCGTCATGTTCCAGCATGTATTTACCACCCCAGCCATTCCATTGAAAATGCAAAGCCCCTAGTTTCCCTGCCGCACTTTTGATATAGATCGGCGTAATATCGCGCATCCAGATATCACCAAAGGGAATCTGGTGAAAGCGAACGGGCAACCCAGCTAATAGTTCTTTGGCAAGGGCGGCAGTTTCTTCGAGGACGAGGATTTCTAGCGGCTCCGATCGCGCGATCGCTTTAGCGAGGGCGACAAATTCGGCTTGAACTATATCCAGAGCTTCTAACCACAGGTCACGATGGCTGGGAAAGGCTAACCAACAGGCGCTATGGGGTTGCCATTCGGCTGGCTGGGTGTAGCCCAAGTTTTTGGGGGTTTCCATGACGGTTGCGGTATTGAGCGACGAAATGTTGTTAATAATCCATCGAAATCCTACCTTTATTTTGGACTGTTTTGGGCTGTTTGGGAATATTTAAGGCGATCGCAAACAACGTCAGAGGCAAACCCCCAAAGATGAGTGGCGGCGCTTCGCGCCACCACTCATCTTTGGGGTTTGTCAATCTATCGGCATAAGTAAAAACAAAAACCAGAGAGCATACCGCCCGCGCAGCGGGCAGTATGCTCTTCTAGGTTTTAATACCAAAACACAAAATGGCTACGCCATTTTGTGTTTTGCAAACCCTTACTGGGTTTGGTTTTTAATTCACGAAAGTGTTGCCACACTTTCGTGAATTGGTATAAGTTGTTTATTTATAGCTACAGTCACTTGAATTAGGACAAATCAAACCCCAAGAATTGACTGGCGGCGCGAAGCGCCGCCAGTCAATTCTTGGGGTTTATGTCCTAGTACATCTGGCGATAGCTATATGCCTAGCTACTTACACCATAGACATTCTGGAAATAATAAACTTTGCAATAATAGTCGAGGAGATTGTTTGAGATAAATATAGATAAAAATCTATAAATAAGTGAATGGGCATAATTAAATATAAAACCCTAAAACCTGCGGCACACGCGCAGCGTGCGCCGCAGATTTTAGCTCTGGATTTTAATTACGCTGAGGTACTTATTAGTTTTTAACCGTTATTTTGCAAATAATTCAATCTTTGAAAATTCAGAAAAAAGCACATAAAGGTATTATCCTAAAAAAAGTGGGTGTAGTGTTTTTTCGGTCTGGTGTTGCTTAAATTCCTGAAAATTGCTAGGAAATAGTCCTTAAAATCTATCAAGAGTAAATAAAGATGTCTATAAATAATACTGAGATTCGTTTGCTTCTAAATCTATGGGATTTGGGTGAAGGTCAAGGCGTAGTAAATATGGGGAAACTATTACGTTATGCTAGTAAAGAGAAGGACAAGGCGACTGCTTATAAAAATGCTTTGCAGTCCTTGATCGAGAGGGGAGAGATCACCGTATCTAAGCAGAAGCGTACTGAAAAGTATTCGTTGTCGGATAAGGGTTTTCAAAATTTAGTTGAGGGTTTGCGATCGCCTGATTTTCAGTTTGAAGGGGCATCGGTGGGCAGTCGCTTAGCGACTACGGCTTTGCAGTTGGTTCTTCAAAATCAGGGTCAGTCTGTTGAGTCTGTACCCAAAATCTCTTCCTATGATGAGTTTAAGGTTGTGGCTTTAGAAACCTATGATCAACTAAATCGTGATTACAACTTTGATAACCTTGTGCCTATTTATCGGATTAGACGAGCGATCGGTGAGCGAGTAACGCGATCGCAGTTTAACGACTGGATGCTAGAGCTTCAGTCAAAAGAGATTTTTCAGTTTATTACAGGTAGGGTTACAGACCTTACACCAGACAAGGAACAAGATTCGATTACTACAGAACTTGGTGGATTACGTTACTACGCCAAGCTTCTATAAAAGTATTTCGCTATGTTGATTTAACTAAATTTAAAAAATAATTTGAAGAGGTTTGTAATGTCTACAGCATCATCTTTTGATGAACTTTATGAGGTCATTAACAAAAATAATCCGTTCGATGTGCCGCCAATTATAACAGGGCAAGATATTTGGAATGGCAGTTTTCCTGATCTAATGACCTTAAACGCTCATGCTTCTGATGCAGTATTTGAAACAGTTGAACAAGTTCGTTCTGGCAAGCCCAAAGTAACTTCACTTGCCTTTAGTGCTGAAATTGGAGTTGGTAAAAGTCATTTGATTAGACGAATTCGCCGAGGCTTACAAGCAGACAACAAAGCTTTTTTCGTCTACGCCAACAAATATGGTGACTTGAATTTGATTCATTACCAATTTCGCCAGATTCTCGCGGACAGTTTTAAGCAGTCTAATGGACATGGCGTTACCCAATGGCAAGAATTAGCTGCCGCAATGGTGAATCAAGTTGTTGCTAACAAAAGACCTGCATTAGAGCTAGTCAATAAGCTACCCCAAGCATTGGTAAATAACCGTAATCTAATTGATCAACTCACTAATGCAATTCTTAAAGTAAAGCCAAAAATTGGTGATCCTGATATTGTTAGAGCGATTATTTGGACACTAGGAAGTGCAGCTCATGCACCTTTTGCAATTAAATGGCTTGCAGGAAAAGAGCTATCTGATGCAAAGGCAAAAGAACTAGGTTTGCCCAACCCAACAAAGGAAATCAAACTTTTGGAGGCAGATGCACTGAGTGCAGCACTACAAATTATCAGCATAGCATCTGACTATAATCCTATTCTTGTGTGTTTTGATGAGCTAGAAGGGCTAGAAGTAAATGAAGCTGGCTATTTTAAGTCTCAAGTAGTTGGTGGACTAGTCAAAGATTTATTTGATGCAATTGAACAGTCTGATGTGACAAAAGGAGTAGTTATTTTGTCAGTAATACCTCCTGCTGTTTGGAGGGATCTGTTAAAAGGTGCATCAGCAAATGATGCTGGTGGACTAAGAGATAGATTCTCTTCAAAGTATTTAGAACCAATTGAACTAAAGTATGCAGATGGAGAATCTGTTGTTAATGTTGTAGATCTCTGGCTTCAAGATTTTTATCAATCTCACAACCTTGTACCACCAAATCCTGTATTTCCCTTTGAAGAAGAGAAATTGAGATCATTAGGAAGTGAAAAGCCGACTATCAGAGCATTGTTGAAATGGTGTCGTGATAACTTTGCGATTTCAGCACCACCTTTAAACAAAAAAGATATAATTCAAAAAGCCTATGACAGAGAACTTGCTCAAATCAATGAAGATTTCTTGGATGATAGCGATCTCATTGCTAGATCTCTTTATCTTGGATTTACAACACTAAAGGGGCAAACAATTGGGAATATTTTCATCCAAGATGTCACTAATCAAGTTAAGCCGCTTGGATTGAATAGAGGCTCAATTCAATTTAAGATTATTGCAACTGATAACGGAAAAGAAGAAGTGATTGGTGTTGGTGTAATTCAACATACTCATGGGATGACCGTTGGATCAAGGATGCAAAGGCTGACATGGTATGACCAGTTTAAGCTTACTCGTGGTTGCGTGATTCGTTCTGAAGATAGAAAGATTAATAAAAGATGGGAAGCCCATACTCTACGAGCTAAGTTAGTTGATGAACTAGGTGGTGAATATATCCATCTAATTGCTGATCATGTAAAACCACTCATCGCAATTCGCACTGTATGTGACAAGCGAGAAGTTTATGGTGTTAGTGAGGATGCCATTCTAGCTTTTATTACAGACTCACAAATTGCTTTCAATAATCTCTTGATTAAAGACATCTTAAGTAACCCAGCAACTGTGATTTCTGATGATGATACTGAAACTGAGACAGGAATTGAGAACGAAAGTGATGATGTAAAACCAACTTTTATTGATATTACTGATGAAGTCAATATTGATATTGATAGCTTCCTTGAGTAGACAAAACATTTTTTAGAAAATCTTATGATTTCCCTCGTCAACGGTTTACGCATTTCAGCAACAAATTTAGATGCTTTAAGAAGTGGTGCGATCGTTGGCGCTTTTTCTAAAACATTTCTTGCGATCGACAGATCATTTGCTCTCTATCCTGATTTACAATTTGAAAATTCAGATTTAGTAACTGTCGATCTTTGGGCAGAATGCAAAAGCTGTGAAAATATTGATATTACTTTTGGTATATCAGAACTTTCACAGCTAACAGCATTGTCTATCGAAGAATTAGAATCAATCTTTCAACAACGTGCAAGCATATTTTTATTAGTTTTGCGCGTTTATAAACTACCCAATCCAATTCAAGTTCAGCAACAATCCACAGGGAATTTTGTCCCTTTACCTGAAACAATTATCATTTCCGAGAAGATTCCTATTCTTGATGATAAACAATTTCAACAAATTCAAGATCAATCAAAGGATTTAGAATTATCAATTGTTTCCAATCAATTTTTAGATACTGCTTTAGATGATGAAGATTTTTTGAGGATTAATCCTAACCTATTAACTGTAGAGTCTCAGGAAGTTATAGATGAGGAAAACCAGACAAATAACAGTTTAAGTTGGATTAAAACAATTTCAACATTAGGCGATCGGAGTATTGAAGGAGAGGACAAAAAAAGTACAGTTAAAGCTGGCACTGATTTTGAAAATATTGTTAAAAGAAGTTTAGAGTTTCTTGGTTTTACCATAGACAAAGCTCATAAGGGAGGTGCAGGAGGCTTAGATCTATGCTGTTCTGAACCTTATCTCCTTATTGGTGAGTGTAAAGCTGGGAAAAGCATTCCAAAAGGTACAACTGAAGAAATAATGCGAATTGGAATGACCAGATTAAAAACTGAGTCGGAGTTTAAAGAATCAAAAAAAATAATTATTGGTTCTGGCAAGCCAACTCCTGACGTAATCACATTTTCAACCAAATGGAAAGTAAGCATTATAAAAACTATGACATTACAAAAACTCGTTGAATTCAAAGCTAAATATGATGGTGCAATTGATTTATTTAAACTCAAGGAATATTTGCAAGCAGGGCAAATTGACGACAAGATTGATGAATATATTCAAAAAGTTGAAGATGACCTCAAACTGCGATCACATATTGTCAATTTGGTTAAAAAAGCTAACAGAAAGGTTGGAATTGATTATCTTTCGGGCGTTTTTGACGCTTCAAACTATCCAAAATCTTTAGAAGACAATGAACTTCCTGATATTTTAATTGAGCTTTCTTCACCATTGGCGGGATATTTAGGAAGAGATAAGGGTGATGCTGGAAAAGGCGATCGTTTTTACTACTTACGAGACTTACCACTCAAAAATGGGTAATAATACCAATTCACGAAAGTGAGACAACAGTTCAATGAATTAAAAAATAAACCTAGTAAAGATTTTCAAAGCTCAAAATGGCTACGCCATTTTGAGCTTTGGTATAAAAAGAAGAAAGAGGAAAGAGGCAAAAAGCAAGAGAGATGATGAAAGTTAACCTTTCATCGTCTCTCTTGCTTTTTAAGATTGAGCTTGGCATCGAGCTATTTTCCCGTAGGGCTACCCCTAAAGTATCTTCACCGTGACAGCGTTTCACAACTGAGTTCGGGATGGGTCAGAGTGGTA